>JAPLNX010000558.1 GCA_026400935.1 Planctomycetia bacterium
CCTACACCGGCAAACCGACACAATCGCAGCCCGTAGCTCGGTTCTGCCCACCGCACCGGCGCATCACCCGCACCACAAAAATCCAACAAGCCGCACTCCAAATCTAATGGCAGGTTATTTCTTGGTCGTGGCACTAGCGCTTATCCAAACGCCAATTTCAGCCAAACAACTTCGGGAACTCAAACGGTATCCTGCCCTCAGTTATCTCACGCTGAGTCTGGATAAAACGGGAGCGATTGAACCCAATGACTGGGAAGAACTAAAACGAGCGAAACTAAATCTTGAAGTGTCGTATCGTTAGACGAGTCAGAAAACCTATTTTGTGAGCCAACTGAGATGCGAGCCATTACCGCCATTGTTATCGCCTTCGGGTCGTTGGTTTCCTATTCGGCTCAAGCCGACGAACCCGTCTCGTTCGTCAATGATATTCAGCCGATTTTGACGAAGCTTGGTTGCAATCAAGGGGCTTGCCACGGGGCTCAGTATGGGCAGGGTGGGTTCAAGCTGTCGTTGCGGGGGTTTGATGACGGCGCGGATTACGTTGAGCTTGTGCGCGGGGCTTATGGGCGACGGATCAAAGCGTCGAAGGTGGCGGAGAGTTTGTTGTTAACGAAGCCGTTGATGGAGATTCCTCACGGCGGCGGGCGGCGAATCAATAAGGATTCGTGGGCGGCGCAAACGCTGGTGCGTTGGATGCAACAGAACGCTCCGGGGCCGCTGCCCAATGATCGTAAATTGAAGCAAGTGGTGCTGACCGTGGCGGACGCGTCCTCGCGTCCGATCGATGGGGCAGCCGCTCAGCAACCGCTACCGACGCGAGACACGTCGGCTACGAGTGAGGCGATCTTGCAGCCGGGACAAACGGTGCAGCTTGCGGCGAAGGCGATTTACGAGGACGGCGTTGAAGAACCGATCGAACGTAAAGCCTCGTTCGACAGCATGAATGGCTCTGTGGCCGAAATCACTCCGGAAGGACTTGTGACCGCGACCGGCAAAGGGGAGACGGTCATCATGGTGCGGTATCTCGGCACCGTGACAGTCAGCCGCATCGTCGTGCCGTATGGGAAGAGCGAAGGGCTGGAACAATTCGCGAAGCACAACTACGTCGATGAACTGTGGGTCGCGAAGTGGCAGAAGACGGGACTCTCACCGTCGAAGCTTTGCACCGACGAAGAATTCTTCCGTCGCATTCATCTCAACACGATCGCCACGTTACCGACGCCCGACGAGATCAAAGCGTTTCTGGCCGACAGCGATCCCGACAAGCGGAGCAAGGCGATTGACCGAGTGCTGCAACGTCCCGAATACATGGACTACTGGGCCTACAAGTGGGGTGACTTGCTGCGGAGCAATCGAAACAGTTTGCAGAAGAAAGGGATGTGGTCACTTCACAACTGGCTGCGAGCCTCCTTTCGTGACAACAAGTCGATGGACCAATTCGCCACCGAACTCATCACGTCGGTCGGTAGTCCATATCAGAACGGGCCGGTGAACTTCTTCGTCAACGGCTATCAGGAAGAGTGGACCGAAGCGACCGCTCAAACGTTTCTCGGCGTCCGCGTGCAATGCGCGAAGTGCCACCATCATCCGTATGAAAACATCTCGCAGTCCGACTACCACAGCCTGCGAGCGTTCTTCGCCCGCGTCGGCAAAAAGAGTTCGTGGGAATTCGGCATTCAAGGGGGCGAGTTCGTCATCTACGTGAATGAAACAGGCGAAGTCGGCCATCCGCGCACCGGAGCGATCCTGCCCCCGAAACCGCTCGGAGCCGCACCGGTTGATGACCCGGTCGATCGTCGCCGAGCACTCGCTGCGTGGCTCGTCGATAAGAACAATCCGGCGTATGCCCGTAACCTCGCGAACCGTTATTGGGGTTACTTCTTTGGCCGAGCGTTAGTCACTCCCATCGACGACATGCGAGTCACGAACCCAGCGTCGAATTCGGAACTACTCGACGCGCTGGCCAAAGACTTGATCGCCGCCAACTACGACGTGAAGCACCTGATGCGAACCATCATGCGCTCGCACGTCTTTCAACTGAGTTCGATCGAGCACCCCGCCAGCAAAATCGACGGCGACAACCGCTACAGCACGCACTTCGGCCCGACGCGATTGAAGGCCGAACAAATCCTCGACGCCGTCGACTTCGCCTGCGGCACTCAAGAAAAGTTCCCGGAAGTCCCCCTCGGCTTCCGAGCGATCTCACTCCCCGACTCGAACTTCCCGAACGAATTTCTCGACGCCTTCGGACGCCCGCGACGAGTCGTCACCTGCGAATGCGAGCGCAGCGACACGCCGAGCATGACTCAAGCACTGTTGATGATCAGCGGCGGTTTGTTGAACCGCAAAGTCTCCGACGGCAGCGGCCGCATCGCCAAACTCGTAAAGGCAAACACGCCTCCCGATCAAGTTGTCGATGAACTCTTCCTCTGCTCGCTCTCACGCCGCCCCACCGCCGAAGAAAAACAATCCGCCCTCGTCGAAATCGCCACCGCTGCAAGCCCGCAAGAAGGGTACGAAGATTTCTTGTGGACCTTGCTCAACACCCGCGAGTTTCAATTCAATCATTGACCGAAAGATTGCGACCTTCGCTCACGATTCGGGATTTACGACATGCAGAAGATCATGTTTGTTGCCGCTGTTTGGTTCTTGTCGTACGGACCGCATAGCGCCGTTTGCGAAACGGTGGATTCTAAGCCGTCTGGCTTTGATCGCATTCTTGAGCGAGTTGTGCAGCGTGACGAATCTTCGGACGCAATCGTGACTATTTCTGCGCTCGATGACGCTCCCGATCCGACTGCGAAGTTGGTGATGACGATCAAGCCGCTCGGGAAATCAAACAACGTTCAGGTAGAACTTCGAGATTCCCGCGACCAAAGTGCGATTTACGAGTCGTACCGATTTCGGTCATCGCCGAAGCTCAATGCCGAGGCTGAGAAGCTCAAGAAGGAAAAGCTCACTCCGCGATCGTCCAACGCCAAATCCAAGCACGTCCTCCTGAAAGTTGAGCATGTGCGTCAAGGCAAGAATCTGTGTGCCCCAGCTTCCGCATCCATGGTATTGAAATACTACGGAAAGCAAGTTTCCCAGGATGAGATCAAGCGGCTTGCGAACTCGGTGGCGAAAAATCCGGAGTTTGCCGGAACGTATTACATCGACATCGTGAAGAGTTTGAAGACGACGGGTGTGGAATGGATACATCGAGAATACAAGGCCGACTCCGTCGGCTTTGAGGCGGGGATGACGGACATTATCAAGAGTTTGGACGAAGGACATCCAGTGATTGTTGACACGAAAATGCCGCCTGATGGCCACACGCTCGTGGTAAACGGCTACGACCCCAACCGCAAGCAGATTTCGTTGGTCGACCCGTTGATACCGGCTCCAGGAATACGATTTGTGACCTACGCGGAGTTCGTCGACCTCTGGCAATCCCTGACGGTCAATACGCGCGGAGCGATTTTCACTCAGCCGCCCGCGAAATAGAGGCATGCACGGTATGACGGCTTCATTCGATGATGCACAGTTTTCGAGAAGATCTTTTTTCGCCCTGTCAGCCGCTGGTGCCTCCGAGTTGGTTTTGTGTTGTCCCGTATTCAGTCAGGCCGCAACTGAGAAGCTCCCGGTGACTGGAATCGCGAACCCAAATCTCGAACCGTTCGATCGGCTGATGACGTCGTTCCTCGAAGAGCACAAGGTTCCTGGGGCATCGCTCGCTGTCACACGAAGCGGCAAGCTCGTGTATGCCCGTGGGTTCGGATACTCGGATGTGGAAACCAAAGAGCCGGTTCAGCCAGCGGCTTTATTTCGCATCGCCAGTGTGTCGAAGCCGGTTACCGGCGTTGCTGTGATGCAGCTTGTCGAGCGAAAGAAACTGAAGCTTGACGACAAGGTGCTAGATCGGATGAAGCTGACGCCGTTCTTGCCTGCGGACGCGATGCCTGATCCTCGGTGGAAGCAGATCACGGTCCGGCATTGCCTTCAGCACACCGGTGGTTGGGATCGAGAAAAGTCTTTCGACCCTGTGTTCCAACCGGGGCTTGTCGCCAAAGGACTTGGTATCAAGCCGCCAACGACTCCGACGCAGATCGTTCAATACGTGATGGGCCAGCCGCTCGACTTCGGCCCTGGCGAAAGGCACGCGTACTCGAACCTCGGCTACCTTGTGCTCGGACGGATCATCGAAGCGGTCACCGGACAGAGCTATGAGCTCTACGTCAAGAAAGAAGTACTTGCTCCGCTCGGCATCAAACGGATGCGCCTCGGCCAAGCGTTGATTGAAAATAGATCGAGCGGAGAGGTCCGATATTACGACACCAAGAAGCGAAAAGCCCCGGCCCTCTACCTGCCGTTATTCGGGCAGCAGGTTCCGATTCAGTACGGTGGTGACAACTTCGAGGCATTCGAAGCTCACGGCGGCTGGATTGCATCAGCTGTTGATCTCGTGAAGCTCGCTACCGAGTTCGATAACCCGGCCAAGTGCCGCATCCTCAGTGCGAAGTCGATCGAGGAAATGTGGGCTCGCCCGGACGGAAAGGCTGGCTACGAATTAGACGGAAAGCCAAAGGATGTGTTTTACGGGTGTGGTTGGTCGGTACGTCCCGTGGGCAAAACCGGGAAATTGAATACTTGGCACGTCGGAATCATTGCTGGCACGGGAGCTTCCCTCGTTCGCCGCTGGGACGGGGTGAATTGGGCGGTGCTCTTTAACACCGACGAGAGCACCAATGGCAAATATCTGGTGGACTTGATCGACGATGGCCTTCATCAGGCCGCCAACAATGTAAAGTCTTGGCCGAAAACGGATCAGTTTGGAGCTTTTCTCAAGTGAGGATTCGCTGGTAGATCGGCCGGAGCGAGTCATTGCAGGCCGTTGCTCGGCGGTCTTACAGCGGGTCGGCACCGAGGCGTTTGTCGGCTAGGCAGATCAATTCGTAGGCGGTCGCACTTTCGTCAGCTGCTCGAAGGTCATCTATGAAGCCGGGGAGTTGGATGATCCGCCCCAAGCGAGCGAGCACGTGGAGGTGTGTCTTGGAGTCGCGGCACAGGACGAGAAAAAATAAATCCGATAACTGCCGCTTCGGGGCACCGAACGGAATCCCGGAAAACGTTCGGCCGAATGCGATGATCGACTCGCCCAATGCGTCTGGGACTGGATTGCGTGTGTGAGGGATTGCGATGCCCGACTCGAAGCCGGTTGACATCACTTCCTCACGCTCCCGTACGGCGTGAAGAATTTCTGCTGGCTTCCAAATCTGCCACGTCCTGCCAGCAACTTCAATGAGGCACTCCAAGACTGAACGCTTCGTTCTCGCTTCAAGCGGTACTTGCACAGTTTCCGGATGCAGCAAGCTGCTCACGGGGCATTGAATATCGGCTTCAGAATTTTTCTGTGCCCGCTCGAATCCTTGCAGTTCATCACCTGAGTACTCACGCATTTCTTGTTCGAGCCAATGTGTGATTTCAGTGGATTGAAATTGCCACTCACCTTGAACCTTGCGACCCGGAATACGGCCACGTTGGGCGAGTTTCTCGATCTCACGGCGATCACGACCAAGAAACAGAGCTAATTCTTCGAGAGAAAACCAGTGGTGCATGCTGCCGGTCTCGCTTCCAATTCAACTCGGACATCACCGAGGAAACGCGGGAGCATTTCAAACCAGTTTTTCGGCTCCCACGAGGCGAGGGATGCTACCAAGGAGTTCAACGAGTTTCATTGCCGTATACCGAAGCAACAAAGTATTTCACGGATTGACAGGACAAAGACTCACAAAATTGTCTCGGCAACGATGCAGAAATTCCAAATCTGTAGTGGACCAACTCTCTTCGGACCAAATTTGGTAATCCACGAAGCCCCGATAGTTGGCCTCTATAAGTCCCTGCACGATGGCCTCTATTGGTAGTACTCCTTCGCCTGGAAGGACGCGGTCGTACTCATCACGAACGCGAGTCCGGCTATCGCTCACCTGTACGACACCAATCTGATGCACGAGATCCGGCAATCGCTTCAATAATCCTGGTTCATGCCCTGAATGATAGGTGTCGAACGCCAGTTTCACGGACGGATGATCCACACTGTCGAGAATCTCCAGTGTGTCCTTAAGCGTCTGCAAGAAGGTCCATTCGTCTTTGAACTCAGGACGCATCGGCATCAGGCACAATTTCAATTGGCGATCGACCGCCTCACCGGCAAGCTCCTTCAGGGCGTCAACAACCAGCCGCTTCGCATGCTTGTTGAGGTGATTACGTTTCGGTCCCGTAAGAACAATCAACGAGTCTGCCTGAAGACGTCCCGCCAATCGGATCAGATCGAGGGTCTCGACCATCACGTCTGACAGTTCGCAACCGAACGCCCCCGTGAATCCTCCGGCATAGGAAAGGGACGAGACTTTCAATTCGTTTTCGCGCAGCAGATTGCTCGCTAGGTCTTCGCCATATTCCAAGAGCTTCGGCAACCACAGCCCAATGGCGTCAATTTTAGCGAGTCGATATCTCACGACATCTTGCTCGAAAGACCAACGATAGGTCGTTGTGGCATTGATGGAGAGTTTTAACCCGCTACTGGAAACTTCAGACTGTTTTCGTTTGGACTTTAATTCGTGCTCGCTGACGGGAAGAGAGCTATTCAAGATTCGACTCGCTAGTTCGAGATGAAAAAGATGAGTCCAAGAATGCGATCACGAACGCGAACGCAATTCACGTGAGAAAATAGAACTGAAAACGAATGAGGTCAGAACTGACGATCGACAAAAAATCACAGAAACCATGCAGAACCCAAAAGAAGGACTGAGTGACCAAGTCACTTAGCCGGCTGCATTGGTTGGAACAGATGGGTCATCAGACACATTCACCCAAACGTGAACGTGAGGCGTCCCACGGAAATGCCAGACGAAGGATGGACCTTCTAAACGCCAATTATCCCATACGCCATCGCTACCCAAGTCACCTTCTCGATAAAACGCCAAGCGACATTGATCGAGTCCGCCTTGAGCAGACAAGCACTTCAAGGCTTCTTGCCGATCGGAAAGTCGATACGGTTCAAGCAGCGAGTAGAGAACTCCAACAAGATGATCTTTCTGATCCGAACTCATCTCAGATCCCCAAAGCCCTGGAATCTTTTCATTCGCACCACGAAAACCAACGGCACTCTCACTGGGGGCCTTTTCGATCAACGCCAACTCACGCTGTTTGCCGTCGAGCATTTTGTACAAGGCATTCGCCTTTAGTGCCTGCGGCCAAAAGACATTACCCGAATGGTCGGCAGGTTCATTGAAACCCTGAGCCGCATGTCCGTAGAAGATTGGTCCGCCGAATGCCATGTGCTCGGTACTGTCACCGTCACAGCGGATTGTCAGATGGCGGCCGGTCATCACCAACTCAAACTTGCCTGATCCCGGCTGACCGAATAGCGCGACAGTCTGTTGCTTACCGTATCCACCAGCATCATCTTGCAACTGCTTCCGAATGCGGTCGTGCCAATCTTTGTTGTAGAAACCATAGAAGATCGCCTCGATCACGTCTTTCTGGTCGCGAGTGAAGAACTCGGTTCCAAGGCCCAACGTTTTGACGTCAACGATCTGCCAGTTGTTTGAAACTCGCGTTCGCAGGACGCCACGATCATCTTTGTGGTCCCACGGGAAGCAGATCTCTTCTCGCTGTTTTGCACTCAAAGAGTCATAGAGCTTTTTGACCAAGGCTTCAGGAACATTCACGCTCGCTGGCTTGGGCTCATCGGACTTTAGGGTTCGCGCCAGAACAACGCTGGCAGCGGCAGTCGCTCCGATGGTTTGCACGAATTGTCGACGAGATACCATCGAAACATTCAGAGCTGCGTGTGCCTCAGAGTTATCACATTCGAGGCAGCGTACGCGATCAGGCATGAGAGTCTCCTTGATCGATTCGGGCGGTGTCGGATCAAGCAACGGGGCGAGAATTTAACGTAGCGTTTTCAAAAGGCAAACGCATTTCTCATCTCTTTGAGAACTTCTTAAGACATTGCTCAACCTCATCGATGGTGAGTTGACAACGACCTCGTTGCGATCAATGTCGTGAGTCGCAAGCGGGCTTGCTTGAAAAGCCATGAATGCACTTCGATCACCCAAGACGATTCTTTAAATCAAGCCACGTCGCTTGAGTTCCGCAACCACCGTTTGCACGATCGCGCCAACATCTTGCACTTTGATTTCGCTGGTTGCAGATGACTTACTCACGTCAGTCAAACAACCACCGATTGGTTCATTGGTGAAGCCATGTTGCGAGAGCAAGCACTGTAGAGTCTTACTCAATGTTGAGAGATTCGTGACCTGCTCATCCGATTGTGGCTGCCTGCCCACGCCCATGTTGAAGCCGCGTAATTCAACTGCCGCTCGGAAGCCATTCGGGAATTCTGCGGAATAGATCATCGTGTCGAACAGGGTCACAAGATCGAATTGGACCTGCCGAGCGTCATCCAATCGACCGCTCATCGTCAGGTCATACAGCAGTCGAGTTAGTTCGGGCACGACACCCGAGGACGCGTTCGTGCCCCCATCGCATCCGATGAGCAACATTGGCATCAACGCGGCATCCCAACCGGTAAGGAACGCGAACTCTGGCCGAATCGGCCGCACCGCTTGAATCATCCGAATCATATTGACGATATCACCTGAGCTATCCTTAATTGCAACGATACGATCGCACTCCTCCGCCAAGCGACGTACGGTGGGGACATCAATCGGGCTCGCGAACATCGGGATGTTGTAGAGCGTCACGTCGATCGGAGTGTTCTTGCCGATCTCTTTGAAATACGCATAGACCGAAGCGGGGCTCAGCTTGTAGTAGAACGGCGCCACGATCGCGACTGCGCGACATCCGAGTTCGTGATAATACTCACATGCCTTGATCGTCTCTTTGACGTTGGCTTCAGCGGCACCCGCCAAAATGGGAACTCGGCCTCGTGTTTGATCCGCGACGATTTCGATGATCCGACGACGCTCTTCGACGGTGAATCGTGTGAATTCACCAGTCGATCCGTTCGGATACAGGCCATGTACCCCCTTGGCGATTAGCCAGTCGATGTACCGACGCAACTCCGGTTCGTTGATTTCGCCACGACAGTCTTGTGGAACCAAGTTCGGAGTGAAGATTCCTTGCAGCCGATCGTTCTTCATGAATCTCTCTCTTTGTTCGTCGTCGCGTCGTGATCGACCGAGCTGAAAAATCGCTGCTGAAAAAAGGAATTACAAACTGACTTTGTCAGTTCACCATCGTCGGCGATTCTCTGCTGCCGCTTTGCCGTAGCCTTGTTGACTCATGTAACGGTCATGCGCGGAATGGTCTACTTCGCAGGTGCGACTGATGCGACAGGAAGAGTCTCTCGCGGAAGCCTTCACGCGGTCGTCGGCAAGTGAACTCGAAAAATCGTACCGGTCTCTGATGATGACTCACAAACAATGTGTCCGCCGTGTTGTTCAATGATCCGCCAGCATTTCGACAATCCAAAACCGAGTCCGCGCCCTGCCTGTCGCCCGGAGAAGAATGGATCGAAGAGGTGTTCACATTCAATTGCAGTCAGTCCGAGACCGTGGTTGTGAACGCTAAGTACAGCCCATGAATCTGCGGCCAGCAGATGAGTCTCACATGTCACTGCGATCGTTCCGCCGGAATTTGAGGCGTTCACGGCATTGCTGAGCAGGCTGCTGATAACGACTCGCAGTTGAACGGCATCAGCCAGAATGGAGACCGACTGTTCACATCGTCGATCCACCGTGAGTGACTTCGCGCGAAACGAGTCACTCAACTTCTGACACACATCATCGACGACAGCGACCAAGTCCTCTGATTTCAGCTCTGGCCTTGGAGGCCGAGCAAATAACATCACGTCACCGATCATGTCTCGAATGCGCAACGCCTGAGCACCGATCGTTAACAGCGCCTGCCTTCGCTCCGGATTCGATTCTTCCTTGAGCAACAATTCCACTCGACCAGCAATAGTGGCGACGGGATTGTTGATTTCATGACCTGCTCCTGCGGCAAATTCGGCCAGCGCAGCGAGCTTTGCTTTCAAGAACTCTTCCGACTGGGTGATGTCGGTGACGTCTGCCACGATGTCCTCAACGCAGGGGATAGGAAACAAGAAACCCGGCCTCAGATGAGGCCGGGTTTCTTGTCGTTACGTAGTTATCAACGGAGGTGAAGTTGTCTCGTCTCGTGTTTCAAAACTAGACCTGCGTGTTATCGAGCAGCAGCCACTGGTTCGACATCGAGCAACATGCAGATGCGATCGACCAATTGTTCGACTTCAAATGGCTTCTGCACGAACTCGTTGGCCCCAGAAGCTTTCAAGTCTTCGATCTTGTCCTGCTCGACCATGCCGCTGATGCAGATGATCTTCACATCGTCCATGTTTGAGTCGCTGCGGACTCGCTGGCAGACTTCTTTGCCATTGATGTCCGGCAGCATAACGTCGAGCACAATAATGTCAGGATGATATTCCTTGACCATCATGCCGGCGTCAAAGCCATTGTTTGCCACGCGGATCTCGAAGCGGCCATCCGCTTCCAGCGCGTCGCGAATCAGTTCTACCAATTCCTCGTCGTCATCAACGATCAAGGCTTTCCGGCGACCACTTTCCAGAGCGTCGGTCGGAATGCCGTTTTCTTTCATGAAACGGAAGAGGATGTCCCGCGGAATTCGGCGGAACCTTGATCCCGGAACGCGAAACCCTCGCAACTGTCCGGAGTCGAAGCAGCGAATGATTGTCTGCTGACTGACTTTGCAAATTTTGGCGGCCTCGCCTGTCGTGAATACGGTCTTCATCGCGTACATCCATCCTTGTAACTGGCCGAATCGAGCAAGCGTTCCCAACCATGGTGGCCGCTCGACCGGTGAGACTTCCTGGTCTACCCAGTGCTCCGCTTGTGGCGGATGACGAAGTGTCGTGCTTCTCAGTCTTAACTGTTTTATCGGCTGAGTAATGTTTGCGTGTTGAGCGAACTTTACCAGCCTTAGCACGACGGCGGATTGTTCTGCAATCTGCGGAATCGGTCAATAGGCGTTTCTTCAGCCAAAACCCCTGGAGTCGTAAAGTCGCAAACCCCATATACACAACGCATTTTGTCACGACAGGCAAAACTTGCCGCGAAGAGCTGGCTGCTATTTTCGAGAGGAACAGTTTGAAAATGGGAAGGATCAGGCGGAAAAGAAACGCCGGAGTTCGGTCTTTTTCAAACGGGTCGCGTTGAGAAAAGACTGAACTCCGGCGAAGTGTGTCGGAGGCATCCGGTGGCTACTGAACCAGGAGGTCCGTGAAATAGTCGGTGAAGCCGCCATCTTTGTCGACCAGTCGGGCGCGGATGGTGCGAACTCCCGCACTGCTCAGGTAAATCGCTGGGACGGAAACCGACGAGCTTGTTCCCGAACCTGCATACGTGCCGTTGCCCGAATCAAACGTGCCATGGTTGTTGAAGTCGTATGCAAAGTGCAACCCGGCAGCCAAATCGAGGGTCGACGCATCGGTTGGTGAGACGAACGAGACCGTGGCCGCAGCGCTATTCAGCGGCTTGGGCCCGTTGTTGATCAGTCCGCCGCCACCGGTCACGTTGACCTGGGTGGTCAATGTCTTCAGGCCATAAGACTCACCAATGCTGTCGCTGGTCAGGATCAGGTCAATCCGATTCGCGAGATTCAACGTGGTCGGCGCCTTATAGGTCAGGCTCACGTTGATTCCGTTTGTTCCCTTCACGGTGATCCCGGTGGGGGCGACGGTCACTTGCATGGTGAAGCTCATGACTCGGGCAAGTTTTCCAGCCGATGGGTACGTGACCCCGGTCAGCTTAGTCCCTGAGACTGTGCCATATTCACCCCACAGGAAGCCGCCACTGTTGTCACCGAAATTCACCCCCACCGCTTTCACGCCGTCACTGACCGTTATACCAAAGTCGTTATCGGTGGTGAGAGCATCCCAGTTCGCAGTCACGAGGAAGACTGCCGTTTGCGAGTTCGAAATGGAGCCAGCAGTCACCAACGGCCTCCGGAAGACAATTCCCTCCGAGACATTCCCGGTGAGGTTCAGTCGCGTTCCTGTGAGCGTACGAGTTCCGCTAGGAGCCTGTCTTGGTAATCCGCAGCGGGGCTGCCATAGGTTGCGCCGGTGTTTGCGAGGGCAGCGAGCCGTGTGATTTGATGGACAGGGAGGTTCGGCGTGAGCGAGAAGACGTATCGGGCTTGGCAGCCGGACCAGGCGTGGCTGTTGCCGCTTTCGCCGCAGGACTGGTTGCCGGAAGGGCATCTGGTTTACTTTTTGATGGATGCGGTGCGGGAACTCGACATCGGGGCGATCACGGCTCATTGCGAACGTGAGTTGCGAGGCTATCCGCCGTTTGATCCACGGATGATGCTGACGTTGTTGATCTTTGGTTATGCGACCGGCACCCGCTCGTCGCGGAAGATCATGCAGCGGTGCGAGCAGGATGTCGTCTGCCGGGTCATCGTGGGCGGGGACACACCGGCCAGTCTTTCTTGGC
>JAPLNX010000200.1 GCA_026400935.1 Planctomycetia bacterium
GCTCCACACATCGCCGAAGAACTCTGGCAACTCCTCGGCGGCACGACGACGCTCGCCTACGAACCGTGGCCAACCTTTGATCCCCAATATGTCGAAGACGCCGTGATCGACGTCCCCGTCCAAATCAACGGCAAGCTGCGAGCCAAAATCACCGTCGCCGCCAAAGCCGACCAAGCCACCATCGAAGCCATCGCCAAAGCCGACCCCAACGTCACCAGCCACCTCGAAGGCAAAACCATCGCCAAAGTGGTCTACGTGCCAGGGCGGATGATCAACTTTGTGGTGAAGTGAGCGACCGCAAGACCGTCCTTGACCAATGGTCAACTTTGGCTGTATCTTCTTGTAACTCCTTCAGTCTCTTTAGGAGCAGCTTCGGAACGTCAACCTCCGACTAAACAGTAAAGGGATTCGTGCGGCGGCCACGCATTGCCCGCTAGGAGCGAGCCAATGAGAAAGCTATTGTCGAACCTAGCCTTATGCGAGGACCGCTATGACCAACAACCGCACGCTGGAGTGTTCCTTTTTTGTCCCGATTCGCCGGGATGCGAATCTCTCTGACGGAGAACTGAATTCGACCGACATCTGGGAGTGGTTAGACGACGAATTGTTTGACCGGTTTACCGGTCGCACGATTGCTCCGGGGTTGTATGACGGGTTCTATCGAGATCCCGGCACTCAAGAGCGCGTGGCAGATGAGTCTCGCAAGTTTATTGTGGCGGTTGCCGATGACCGAATCAGTGAATTGCGAGAGTTGTTAGCAACGGCGTGTGCGAAGTTCCAACAGAAGTGCGTCTATCTCAGCGTGGCCGGAGCAGTCGAATTCATTGAGGCTGCCAATCATGAAACAAGCTAGCGTTTACAAAGACCTGAAGGGTCACGAAATGATCCTCGACGACTTGTCCTCCGACGAACGGACGCTGATCTCTGATCTGCGATCAGCGGCGAAGAAGGCCAAGGACTGGTCGGCTTTTAGCAATTTGTGGATGTCCAAAGTCAGCGAGTTTTACTCGGAGCAAGGGCTGACTCGTCCGCAAATTCGCCAGACCGTTGGTTATCGAGTGGGGCAAGACCTCGATAGTCGGCTCGCCGTCGCATTGGGACTCGCGAGGACTCCCGATTACCGAGACGAGTTAGAGTCATTGATTGGCGAGCGATTCCAGACTCGCCGTGAGTTCTGTGAAGCGACGGGGCTTACAGAAGACATGCTGAGCCATGTCCTGTCAAAACGAAAACATCTCGCGATCAATACGCTGGAAGAATCCCTTCGGCGGATCGGCTACACGCTGCATATTGCACCTCTTGGTTGAGGGGTAATGATTAACGTGCTTCAAATGTTGCGTGGTAAGTCATCACGCCCAGCGTGATGGCAGTTCGTCCCAAAAGCGTTCGAGTTCTTTGGGCCATTCGGCTTCGAAATGAAGTGGCTCGTTCGTGGTGGGGTGGTCGAATTGCAGGGCGATCGCGTGCAGAGCTAAGCGTGGGGCGCAGGCTTTGGTCTTGATGGGGCCGTACTTCACGTCGCCGCAGATGGGATGGCCGAGTTCGGCAAGATGGATGCGGATTTGGTTCGTGCGGCCGGTTTCCAATTGGCATTCGAGCAAAGTGTGGCCTCGGCGCGAGGCGAGCGGTTTGACGTGCGTGATGGCGAGCTGGCCCTCGTCTAGTAGTGACAATGGTCGGGGCGATTGATGTCCGATCGAAGTGGTTTTCACCAGCGCGGCTTTGGCTTCAGCACTGAGATGTTCGACGCTGCCACGCTTGCCGTCGCCGCGATCTCGCAGGATGTGAGTTCGAATCGTTTGCGGTTCGAGACGACCAGACACGATCGCCCAATAGATTCGGCTGGGTGTGCGGGAAGCGAACTGCTGGGTCAATCGTTCTCGCGCGAGCGGCGTGCGAGCGACGACCAATAGGCCGCTGGCGTCGCGGTCGAGTCGATGCACGATCCAGATTAAGCCTTCGTCGCCACGCAAGCGTCGTCCACAGTATTCGCCGATGACTCGCGGCAAGAGTTCGTCGAGCGATGGTTCGCGATGAGGATCGCCCTGTCGATGACTACGTTCGGCAGCCGGTCGCTCGGTCAACATTCCGGCGGGCTTTTCGACAACAACGATGTGCTCATCCAGAAATCGGATGCAGATGTCTTTGCCTTGTGGAGGTTTGGCCCCCGGACGGTCAGCCACTTCAACTACGTCGCCCGGATTGAGGCGACGGGCTTCGTCCTGGCACGTTGTCCCGTTCAAAGTGACTCGCCGCGCCACGAGCAGTTCGCGAGCGGCTTTCCAACTGAGATCCGGTTGCCAGTGTTTGAGTGCGGCGGCAATCGTCTTTCCGCCAAGCGGTTCATCGACAATGTGCGGTTGAGTGCGAGGCATATTGCGGTTCGTCATTCCAAGAGGCTTCGCGGTGCGAATCGTTTGGCGAATTGTGTCAGATTTCATTGCTCAAAACAGTAACCCGAAGCATCAGCGAGGGCGAACGCTCCATCGACTCAATTTTATGACAACCGCCTTCAAAGCATCCGCCCTCGCTGACACTTCGGTTACAAAGTGCAGACTCCTTTTGTTCGTGAGCCGCCGAGATTACGTTCTCAACCGAGTCCTCAAACCAGCGACGGTCACTAACCCCACCGAACTTGCCTCGGTGGATTCGGGCTTATGCACTAGCTGTGATTCACTCGAAATCACGACGTAGTGCAGAAGCCCGGTAACCACCGAGGCAAGCTCGGTGGGGTTGAGGTGTTGTCCAACGCCTCTCCTTTCAATCCTCATTTTTCAGTTGCGAGATCACATGCTGTCTGTCTCCGATGCAATTGCTGCCGTGCTGAATGCGACCAGTCCGCTCGTTCCAGAATCGTTGCCGTTGGCGGAAACACTCGGCCTTGTGTTGGCGGAGGACATCCATAGCAACACCGATTTGCCGCCGTTTGATAAGTCGTTGGTCGATGGCTTTGCGATTCGACTGAGTTCGTTTCAATCCGAGTTGCCAGTTTTAGAAATCGTTTCCGCCGGACAAGTTCCGACGCGACAACTCGATCAACTCGCCTGCATTCAAATCATGACCGGAGCACAGTTGCCAATCGGAGCGGATGCGGTTGTGCCAATCGAGCACACGTCACAGCGATCCGATGCGAACGGCAAGATGGTCGTCACGTTTTCGAGCAACGTTGCCACGTGGCGTTCGGGAACGAACATCATCCGACGAGGTGCCGCTTTGAAATGTGGTGAACTCGTCGTCATCAGCGGCTCAGAACTGAGACCACAAGAACTCGGCGCGCTCGCAGAGTTGGGACACGCGAACGTTCTCACGAGACGACGACCGCGCGTCGCCGCTCTGGCCACAGGGGATGAACTGGTTCCGATTGATCAAACGCCGGGACCCGGGCAGATTCGGAACTCGAACGAGTTGATGTTGTGCGCTCAAATCCGCCGTGCGGGTGCTGATCCGATCCCGCTGGGAATCGCTCGTGATGAACGAGTTCACCTGCGAGAACGAATCGAAGCGGGTTTGCAGGCTGACGTGCTCGTCCTCTCCGGCGGCGTCTCGATGGGCGAGAAAGACCTCGTTCCGTCGGAGCTAGCGGCTGCCGGAGTGCGGCAAGTCTTCCATAAGGTCAACGTGAAACCGGGTAAGCCGGCATGGTTCGGAGTCCTCGACAAGTCGCCCACCGCGAACTCACAGGTAAGCCGCACGCTCGTCTTCGGTCTCCCCGGCAATCCCGTCAGCAGCATGGTCTGTTTTGAACTCTTCGTTCGTCCTGCCTTGCGTCATCTCATGGGCTACGCAGCCGCCGAGCCAACTCCCATCAAAGCTCGATTGACTCAAGCTCACACAACGAAAGGTGACCGCCCAACCTATCACCCCGCTCACATCGAATGGCATCCCAACGGGCCTACTGTCACTGCCGTCCCTTGGGTCGGCTCCAGCGATCTTCGAGCCACCGTCGCCGCCAACTCCATGGCGCTCTTCCCCGCAGGCGACCAAACCTACGAGACAAGTAGCATCGTCGATGTGATTGCGTGGTAGCAGACGAACCGTGAGAAATGTCTGACCGCGTTACTTCAAGTTCTCGTTGCTGAACTTGGCGATTCCCGAGCCGATGAAACGGAGGATCCCTTCATCGAATCGCGTGGAACCGGTCACTTTGCCGTCCTTCGCTTCGAGCTTCGTTTCCCAGGTATCCTTGCCAGCCTTGAACGCTTCGAGAGCCAGTTTGCGAACTGCTTCACGATCTCGCTTTGCCTTTGCAGCAGCCGCCTCTTCGTCGGTCAGCTTTTTGGCCGGGTCTTTCTTAGCCGGGTCTGCTCCGTCACGTCGTGTACTTCGACCATCAAGTAACTCGATCCACGGACTGGCTTTTACGAACAACGTCAAGAAGTTACTCGCGTCTGCGTCGTTCGCTTTTCCAACTACTTCAATCGCCGCCTTGAGTTGTTCGAGCGACTTGCTGCCGATCGCAACCCACCAAGCAGTCGGGCCGGTCGCGACGTACAATACAGCGTCTTTGCCGAACGCTTCTTCAATATCGGCATCCGCAACCGGTATTGTGATCGAGTGAATCGACACCTCGCCTGCCTTTTCGATATCGAACTGCACTTTCACGTCCGACTTCATTTTCGGGAGCAGTTCCAGAATCGGCTTGAGATCATTGCCGTTAGGAGCCTTGATTCCAAAGACCAGATTGATCTTCTCGCCGGGAGCTTGAGAAACCTCGATCATCCCTTCGACGACCCCGGCATTCACCCCGGTTTGCATGATGTCGAACCAAAGATTCGAAGCGGCCTTCGTGGAGTCTTTCCACTCGTCGGTCTTGTCTTTCTCCGTGTCGATCCTCTTCGACGCACTCGCTCGTGCGAGCACAATCGCACCGATCGCATGTGTCTTCCGCATTTCATCCAACGGGAAATTGATCCGACCGCTCAGCATTGCATCGGCCGAGCGCGGCACGCTGGCAAACATTCCCGGAGTTTGGCCCAGCAACTTAGCACTCGTTTCCAGCGCGGTTCCGGCGATTGTAGAAAGCTCAAAATCAAGCCGCGCTTCACGCTTGCCGGAATCGGTCGTCCAACCAAAAACTAACTCAGCTGACTCGGCGATGAATCGTTCCAATTCGTCGAGGTTATGCGTCAGCGTCCCTTTACGAAGCTCGAACGTTTCCGCCGACTCGTCTGCTTGCTGCTTCAGGCCCGCAGTCAGATTGTCTTTAACCTTCAGAAAATCTTTCTTACGAGCCTCTTGATCAGCCGTCGATTGCTTTTCGTTTCGGATCATCAGCCCCAAGTCGAGCTTCTTCGCCAACAACGCGGCAACTGTTTTTCCTTTGGTTGGATCAGTGAGATTCGCGGGCAAATTATTTCGAGAACTCGCAATCACCGCATAGTTGATCGGAGTGCTTAGCACTCGCAAAAACCCATTGAAGACCGCTTGAGGGTCAATCTTGTCACCGCCGCCAAGCTGAAATAACCCTGCGGCCAATCGTTTACTCTTGATCCCAAAGCCTTCCAGGTTCGCCAGGAATTTCTGTCCGAGTGGCTTTCCTGGAGGATCTTTGACCGGAAAATAAGTCCTCACTTCCGATCCAGTCGAATTCAGAATGACATCGACGATGACTGGCTTACTTGGGTCCGTGCCGTCCATGAACGTGTCGAGGACTTGTTTGAGCAACTTCCAACCGTTGGCACCGTTGGGAGCAAGTTCCGTCAGGAATTTCAGGTCAGCGACCAACTCCTCGCCAGACAGCAACGCACCATGAATCGCCGGTGCGTGTGGAGGCGGGGCCTGCTGCGCGAAAGATGTCCCGGTTGCCAAAAACAAAGTACAGCACAACGCCATCGCAATACGGCGAAAATTCTTCACTAGAAGGCTCCTTCCAACGGCTGATCAAGGTTGCTTTTGAATGGTCCGGGCAAACTCCTCGACAATGGCAATCGAGCCACACGCCGCTGCCGGACCACACAAAAGTTGCTCGCTGATCGCAGACTTTGCTCAGGCAGCAAGCGGGTAGGATTGTAGGAGGATTATTTCAAACGAGACAAGATAGGTAACGTTTGGTGGCGTGATCGATGGCTAACGAAATTTAGATAATTCGCGACAACACCAAGCAGGCATTGTGGCCGCCGAATCCAAAACTATTCTTCAGGATGTGACGGATACCTGTTGGCCGCGCTTCATGCGGTACGTAATCCAAATCACAGCCTTCGTCCGGATTGTCGAGATTGATCGTCGGCGGCGCGACTTGAGTCTGCAACGCCAAACTCGAGGCGACCACCTCCACTCCTCCAGAAGCACCCAGCAAGTGCCCCAACTGACTCTTAATGCTCGACACACAAATGCGTTTTGAGTGTTCGCCAAACACCGTCTTGATCGCGACTGTCTCCGCTTTGTCACCGAGCGGTGTACTTGTGCCATGAGCGTTAACGTAATCAATGTCATCCGCATTGATCTTCGCATCACGAATCGCCGCCTGCATGGCTCGAGCTGCGCCGCGTCCTTCTGGGTCCGGTGCGGTCATGTGGCTGCCATCCGCTGACATGCCATAGCCGATGATCTCGGCAATCATTTGAGCGCCCCGTTTCTTTGCGTGCTCGTACTCTTCGAGCACCAGAATCCCGGCACCTTCCGCCATAACAAATCCGTCGCGGTCACGGTCCCAAGGTCGACTCGCACGTTCTGGCTCATCATTACGTGTCGAGAGTGCCGCCATGCGCGAAAAACCAGACAAGCCCATCGGCGTGATTGCCGCTTCGCTACCGCCAGTCACCATCACGTCGGCCATGTCGAGCTGAATCAAACGAAAGGCATCGCCAATCGCGTTCGTCGCTGACGCACAGGCGGTTGCAACCGCGCTGTTCGGTCCCTTCAACTGCCAATGCACGGAGATGTTTCCGCTCGCGGCGTTGACCATCAACTTAGGAATCATGAACGGCGAAACGCGAGACGGACCTCGATCAAACAACTCCGCATGTTGTTGCTCGATCTCTTGCAGACCACCGATTCCGCTTCCGACCAAAACACCGTTGCGAAACGGATCAGTCGCTTGAAAATCGATGCCCGACTGACGCACGGCTTTGCTTGCCGCACCCATTGCGAATTGCACGAAGCGATCAAATCGCTTGATATCTTTTGCGGCAATCTCCAAGTGATCCTGAAGATTGTAGTCCTTGACCTCGCCGGCGAACCGAACCTTGAAGTCCGTGCAATCAAACCGGCCGATCGGACCCACGCCACTTTTACCAGCGCAAATGCGATCCCAGAATTCAGCAACTTCACACCCCAATGAGGTGACGACTCCAAGGCCGGTGACAACAACTCGTCGACTCATCCGTGTGCTCTTTGTGCCGCAACTGGATACGCGGCCGCGCGATTGCGCTTGCGTAGGAGTTAGAACGCTCATTCAACCAATGTGGCTCATGGTCAAGACCATGAGCCACAAACAATGACGCAGACCACCAACAGTTCGCAACGCGATTAAGCGTTCTTCTTGTCGGTGATGTAACTCACGGCGTCGCCGACAGTCTTTATCTTGTCGTAGTCGTCGTCCGGAATCGTGATCTCGAATTCGTCTTCAAATTCCATCACCAATTCGACCACGTCGAGCGAGTCGGCCTTGAGATCATCAACGAACTTGCTCTCCTTTTTGATCTCTTCTTTTGCAACACCCAATTGCTCGCTGACAATCGCGATCACTTTTTCTTCAATCACAACTCAAGCCCTCCGGCGGCTAATCGCTCGTTAAAATACCCACTCAAAATCGTCAGCACGTCTTCAACACATTGGCCTTGCAGCCGATCACAGACCCCATCAGCAGTGAATTTGACAGCCATCAATTCACCGTCTGCGAGCAAGCGTTTCCAACACAATCCGTCACAGACTGCATCAGAATTTCATCCACCCACCAAAACGCGGGCACATATAACTGTTTCCGGAAAACGTGTAAACGGTGAAGCGTCCAAGGAAATCAACAGATTTCGTCTCTGCTTCACTTTGCAAGCGGCATTCGCTACCGAGTAGCTCTTTTAGATCGCCTCGTTCACGCTTTCACACTTCACCTTCCGATCAATGCGTTTGAGCAATCCAGACAGCACTCTGCCGGGGCCAATCTCTGTGAATTCAGTGATCCCATTTTCTAACATCCAGCGCAGCGAATCCTCCCACCTCACCGGACTGATCACCTGCTGGACCAACAATTGCCGAATCTCTTCCGGATTGGTGTGTGTCGCAGCATCGACATTCGAAACCACCGGGATGCGAGGCGATTGCATCACAATGCCAGCCAAAGCGTCCGCCAAGTTTTGGTCGGCTGGTCGCATGATTGTCGTATGAAACGCACCTGCGACTGACAACGGCACCGCTTTTCCACCACCGGCATCAGCAAGTTCGACGGCTTTCGCGACGGCAGCCTGATCACCAGAAACAACCAAGTTGCCAGGACAAAGAAAATTGGCGATCGAAATTTGCCCCAAGTCCGACGCCCGATTGCAGATTTCTTGGACCTTGTCGCGATCAAGCATCAACAGGCTCGCCATGCCCGACGGTTGGCGATCGGCTGATTCCTGCATTGCCTGGCCACGTCGCTGCACAACGCGCAGGCCGTCCTCGAAGCTCATTACCCCGGCAAAAACCAGTGCGGTGTATTCACCCAAACTCAGCCCTGCGGTCATCACGCAACTGGCAACCAACTCAGGCTTGGTTTCTTTGAGCATCTGTATCGCGGCGAGACTGCTAACAAACAACGCGGGCTGACTGTAGACCGTCGACTCAAGTTGCTCCTTCGGCCCCTCAAAGCAGAGTTTGGCAAGGTCGTATCCAAGAATGTCAGTAGCTGCCTCAAACAACCGTCGAGCCGACTCGTACTTCTCCACGATCGAGCGACACATTCCCACGGACTGCGCACCTTGCCCCGGAAACAAAAACGCCATCTGGCTCATTAATGCTCTCCTCAAAAACTATCACAACCTGCAAACAAGAGGTTTGTGTCGCGACTGTGTGCGACGCAAGAGAAGTGTAACTGCGTGTCACTCACTTGCGTGCCGAGCTACCATGGCCGCCGGGCAGGATCCAATTACATCGATTCCGGTGAATCGGACAGTCCCGCGGAGATCGACGCATTGATGTCACGATCTTTGAACGTCATTGCCACTTTGAGTGCATTGCGAATCGAATGCGAGTTGCTTGACCCGTGGCAGATGATGCAAATGCCGTCGATCCCAAGCAGCGGCGCGCCACCTTCTTCACTGTACTGGTAACGCTTGCCGACATTGTGCAGGGCCTGCATGCCGCGATCGCGTTCTGTGGTTAATTGCCCGATCACTTCGTGAGCGACTGTCTTAAACAAGAAGTCAGCCATCCCTTCGCTAACTTTCAGTACGACATTGCCGACAAAACCCTCGCAGATAATGACATCGGCGCCGCCTAGGTAAACGTCGCGACCCTCGACGTTTCCAATGTAACTTCCCTTCATATATTCACTGGCCTGCAGGAGTGCATGTGCGTCGCGATAAAGGTCATTTCCTTTGCCGTCCTCGCTGCCAATATTCATTAACCCGACGCGCGGATTCGGAATTCCCAGCACGTCGCGAGCGTACACAAGCCCCATGACGCCGTATTGAAAAAGATGCTCGGGCCGCGCAGCTGGGTTCGCACCGACATCAACTAAAACTGCTCGCCCCTTCAGGGTTGGCAGCGCCACGGCAATCCCCGGTCGTTTAACGTTCTTGAGATAGAGCCGAGTTCGCAAGCCTGCAGCAACGACGGCCCCTGTATGCCCCGCGCTGACGACGGCGTCCACTTCGCGGCCAGCCATTAACTGCCAGCAGGTGGCGATCGAGCAATTTGGCTTGCGGCGCAATGCCTCGGTCGGCTTTTCTTCCATGCCGATCCAGCTATCAGAATGACGCACGACCAATCGCTCGCCAGAATAGCCTGCTTTGGAAATCAACGGCTCCAACTGCGGAGTGTCGCCAACCAACACAACCTCAAGCTCAGGATGAGCCTGCAAAGCCGCGATGGCGCCGTCGATATTTGGGCCGGGAGCGTAATCGCCCCCCATGGCATCGAGCGCGATCCGCATGAGGATTATTCCTCGTTGCCAACGCTATAGTTCCGACCGTTGTAATGGCCACATTGCGGGCAAATCACGTGGTTCGGCACCGGCGCACTGCACTGCGGGCACGACGTTAAATTCAAAGGCTTAATCGCGTTATGGCTGCGACGTTTGCGAGCGCGTGACTTAGAGGTGCGCCGTTTGGGAACTGCCATGATGCTTTACCATATTCCTAAGTAAGCCGCCATTACACCATTAGGGCCATTTCAACTCCGGTCCACACAAAGGGTTGGCGGCCCAACGAAAATTCCGGACTCTGACCGTCAGTTGAAGAGCGGGGCATGGTATTGAAGCCCTGGAGACAGTTCAAGGAACGGGCAGACCTTCTTGTTCCTGCAATTTTGGAAACATCGCAGAGCGTCCTACGAAGAGTTTCGTTGACGTCTACGAATGGCTTCGTAAGAATTTTCGGCGATCGATATCGTGCTTCCTTTTCCGTCCAGGATCGCCCTCAAAATGTCCAAGCCTGAATTACCTCGACCGACAGAAGCCGAGCTTGCGATTCTGCGAGTCCTATGGGAACGAGGTCCCAGCACGGTTCGCGAGATGACCGACGCCCTGCAAGAGGCACGCGGAACCGGCTACACGACGGCGTTGAAGCTCCTGCAGATCATGACCGACAAAGGCTTGGTTCAACGGGACGACTCTGCGAAATCACACATTTATGAAGCGGTCGCCTCCGCCGAGACAACTCAGCGACAGCTCGTGGGAGACCTGCTTGATCGAGCCTTTGGTGGCTCCGCTCGACAACTTGTGCTGCAGGCGTTGTCAGTCAGGCGTGCTTCATGCGACGAGTTGGCCGAAATTCGAACGATGCTCGATGAGTACGAAAAGAAAGCGAAGTGACTCTGGAGGATGGGCACTCTTGCCCGTCCCGTTCAATGAATACCGATCGATTCACGTCATCAAACCAGACGGGCAAGAGTGCCCATCCTCCTATATCACTGCTGGAGGTCAACATGGCTACCGAATCTTGGATGCCACGCAACTTGATTGATTTGCTGGGTTGGACGCTGCTGCACTTTGTGTGGCAAGGAGCGGTCGTTGGGCTGTTGGCGGTGATGGTGCACACGATGCTGCGAAAGTGTTCGGCAAACGCTCGATATCTCGCCGGAATTGCGATGTTGTGCGTACTCTGTTCGATTCCTCTGCTAACGATGTACTTGATAGAACGTGCGACTTCGGACGTACTGCTTTCACGCATCTTTCCCACGAAGTCTTGGGTTGAAGTAGATCAACCGACCGTCGATGAGCCTGAATCAAAGACGCCTGCTGTTCCGATCAAAGTCGAGCACATCGATATCGACTTTGAAACCCCGCCACCGGCGGATGCCGTTCCGTTGATTCCGATTTCTGAATCCGGGCAGAGTTTGTTCGACGAGCTCTCCCAGCGTCCGCCATCGGCTTGGTTCGCCTCAATGTTGGAGCCGATGATTCCGTGGATTGTGCGAACGTGGTTCTTCGGCGTCGTTCTGCTTTCGCTTCGTTTCTTTGTCGGTTGGTGGCGTGTACAGCGATTACGTCGCCGAGCGATTCAGCCCGCAAGCGACATTTGGCAAACGACTCTGCGACGACTCACTGAGCGATTGCGAGTTACTCACCCGGTTCAGCTTGTGGAGTCGGCACTGGTCGAAGTTCCGACGGTCATCGGCTGGCTGCGACCGGTCATCTTGCTCCCGGCGACCGCGATCACCGGGCTGACGACCGAGCAACTCGAAGCGCTGCTGGCTCACGAACTGGCGCATGTACGGCGACACGACTACCTCATCAACTTGCTGCAAACGATCGTCGAGACGTTGCTGTTTTTCATCCGGCAGTTTGGTGGCTCTCGCACCGCATCCGAGTCGAACGCGCACACTGCTGCGACGATCTCGCGGTAACTGTGTGCGGGGACAAGGTCGCCTATGCGAAGGCGCTGCTCGCACTGGAGGAACTACGGTCGCCAGCCGTGCGGTTCGCACTATCATCGAAGGGAGGATCGTTGCTGCAACGCATTTCTCACATCATCGACCAACCCCAATTGAACGATCGGCCAAACGGCTGGGCGGTCGGTCTGTCGCTTGTGGCGATCGCCGTCACGTTGTTGAGCCTCGCGGTGTTGTCGCCGCGAGTGAAGAGGCAACAGGTGATCGTCGCTGAGGGCAAGTCGAAGGAACTGTCCGTCGTGTCGGCACCGCTGGCAGTGGATAGCAGCCGCTTGGAGCAACCAAAGGAAGTTGACGACAAAATCCGCAGGACCAAATTAGCCGCCGATGAAAATGACGCTCAATTCGCTCTGCTTTGTAATCGTGTGGAAAACAGCGTCAGCGTTAAGTTCGCGAAGGTGAGTGCTGAATTCGCGAAAACAGAATGGGAAAAGGCCATTGAGGCCAATCGCAAAGTCACTGGAGCGATCTCTGATGTGGAGATCGAGCGGGCGCGGCTCAATTATGTCAAAGCCGCTTTGTTGGTTGAGCAAGCCGAACATCAACAGCAAGTGCAATCGGTGGTGGAATTTGGACTGAGGAAAAGTGACGAGCTTGAACTGACTCGCAAATCGCTCGAACTTCTCGATCGCATGGCGAAGGTAGACGCGGACATCGCGAAGGCGGAATACGACCGAGCGATTGAAGCGAAACGCCGTTTTTCAAACACAACGGAAACCGGCTCCAGATTGAATTGGCAAAATGCAATACTTGCCGCCGAAGACATTGAGGCCCAATTACGTGAAGCACAACGATTAGAGCAACAACAACGCATGGCCGGCCAGTTCGTTGGTCGAGTGCGACTCAAGACCGAGCAAAAGCCGTTGCCCGAATTGGAGAAGAGAGACTTGCCTGCTGGGCGTGTGCCGGATGAGTCGCTGGTGTTTTCTAAAGACGGCGGCTTGGCGAATGTGTTTGTGTATTTGTGGAAGCCGAAGTTCAAGATTGTGGGGCCGCAGGAAGTCGGGCCTCGCCAGCCGTTCGTGCTGACCGCTCGTGGTGGGCGGTACGAGCCACATGCGGCGGTCGTGCGAGTCGGTCAAGCGTTGGAATTCGTGAATGCTCAATCAGTGAGCGATAACCTGCGTTCGCCGCCCATTAAAGGAAACCCTCTGAACCTCACGTTCTCGCCCATCAGTCGTCGGGAGCTGACACCATTCACGTTGGCGGAGAACTTGCCGGTGTTGATGAAGTCCGACATTCATCCTTGGATGCAGGCATATCTGTTTCCGATCGATCATCCCTTCGCCGCAGTGACGGATGCCGACGGGCGGTTTGAGATCAATGGACTCCCGCCGGGGGAGCACGAGTTCCGGTTATGGCACGAACGGAGCGGCTACTTGGAAAAGTCGTACCGCATCACGATCAAACCGAATGAAGGTGTGCGAGCGGAGTTTCAATACGAGCCGACTCGCGTGAAGTTGACCGAGGCGGAGGTTTTGTCGTGGGGCAAACATGGCCTCGAAATCACGCGAGACCGAAATCTTCTCGCTCCGCCGCCACCGTTTCCGGAGTCATCCATCGCACCGGGGCTGACTCCGAAATTACTTGCCGACAAATTGGAAGCGGCGATGAAGAAATACGCGAGTGGTTATGTGGCGGTCGATTTCACGGAGGAACGCAACGTCAATGCCGACTCGAAAGAGCCGTCGGTTGTGTCGCAGCATGTGACGTTTCAGGGGCGTCACTTCTTCGTGTCGGATGAAGCTCGATGGCGATTCGCAATGGACTCGTTTCGCACTGAGCCAGGCAAGACGGAGCTGACTCCGTTCCGCGTCACCGGCGGCTTCGATGGTCAGCAGACGATCTTCACCGACTCGCCGCGCGATCCGCAGCAAACGCTGAAATCGCTCGGCCTCGACGATCCGCGATTCGCTCTTTCACCGCGCCGCTTTACGATTCCAAACGCAGGTTCGTTGTGGCGCGATGATGAGGCTTGGAAAGAAATCCAACGACAACGTTTGGGATACCGGTTCATTCCACGACCCGTTAACGACGCAGCAGTGATTCCCACTCGGACGACTTGGCAGTTGTCGCCGCAATGGCTGTTCTGGTCAGCGCTGACTGATCCCTTTCATTTGGTAGGCAATCGCCGTTTCGGTGATGTGAGCCTGTCAGAAGTCGATGAGCCGCGTCTCGGTTTGAAATGCGTGGCGGTCGATCTCCCCGTGATCGCGACACACACCGCCGTGACAACGCACCGAGTGCTGTTCTCACCAAAACACAATTGGCTGCCGATCTCCGCCAGCCGCAAGGTGGATGACCAACTCGTCGCGCACTACGAAGTCACCTCCTTCCGCACCCCACGCGATAGCGAACTGCCGGTCCCGCAGTCGTTCACGCTGCGCGAATCCCAGTTCCGAAAAAACGGGCAGCCCGTGTTCTCCTCGGAACGCAAATCATTCGTCGTCGATTACGCGACTGCGACTGACATCCCCAACCGCTTGGTCCTCTCCGCTGCTGAAGAAGCCAAGAATAAGAACGCTCAAGAACCAGACACGCCACCACCTTCAACCCGCACCAAGACGCTCTTTCAGACGGTGATTCCAGGAGGCTTGAAGGTGATTGCACCGAAGAGTCCGGAGTAAAATCGGGAAGGTTCAAATTTCAGAACCCAACGAGGCACTGGCTCAGATCAACGCCGGATCTGGCGTGCCTCGGCGCTCTTCGCTTCTCTGCGGTGCCCTGAATTTCTTTCACCGCGGAGAAGCGAAGAGCGCCGAGAATTTGACTCAACAACCAGTTTCGGGATCGAGGTAGTCCAATTCGATTGTCGCAAACGTGTCTCCCTAGACTCAGTCATCTCAAGGTGACGCCGCCTCGCTCGTGTTCATTAAAACGCAAACAGTATGGCGAAGAGTTCGTCGGTGATCTCTGCTTTGAGAGTGTCTCCAGCGTCCTTCTGACTGTTTCCATTGCGAGGTGCTCCCGAGTTGCCCTGACCGCCGACGGCCTTGTCGTTCCGTGCCTCGCCATCGACTGTGTCATCGCCCTTCTTAAATCTTGCTCGTGATTCACGTGCCCACTCCAAGCAGCGATGATGGGCTGGCCACGTGACGATGACAATCCACAAAGTGATCTGAGTTGTGTGGCACACCAGCTCAACTCTTGAATTGTAATTCGCTCCACAAATCCATCGGCGTCGCAAAGCGATCGTGTGGCTGTTTGGCGAGCAGTCGCAGGATAATCGCTTCCAACTCAGCAGGCACGTCGGGCCGCGATGCTCGAATCGGCTCCGGTTCGCGCGACTGAATCTGCCGCAGAACGTCACTTGCGGAATCGCCGTGGAATGGCGGATGTCCGGTCAGCAATTCGTATAACGAAGCTCCCAAGCTGTAGAGATCCGACAGGTGATTCTGTCCCGGAGCATGTTCGATCTGCTCCGGAGAAAGGTACGACAACTGTCCGAGGACGCTATTCGTTCGCGTCACGTCGAAGGCATTCGCTCCGATCAACGCCTTCGAGAGTGCCAGATCTCCGAGCTTCACTGCTTGATCGGACTCGCGAATCAGGATGTTGGATGGAGTTACGTTTCGATGCACGAAGTTGTTCTGAAACGCGAACTGCAATGCAGAAGCGACACCTTGCGCGATGTGTCGTACAGTTTGCCAGTCGAGCCCGGCTCCGTTTGATGCCGCCAACAACCGCGCGGCGCTGCGGCCATCGATGAACTCACTGACCGTGTAGCAGATTCCCCGCTGCGACCCTGCTCGGTGCAACCGTACAAGGTTGTCGTGTCGGGCGTTGATCATCGTCCGCATCGCTCGCACGAAGCGGTCGCGAGGTTCACCTTCCGGAAGGACTTCAGGATAGAAGATCTTCACGGCGAGCTTCTCGCCCGATTCCAAGTTGGTCGAGGCGTAGACGATTCCCGTCCGACCGATGGCGATGACTGATTCCAAATTGAGCTCGCCGAATCGCCGATCGACAACGGCTGGCGGCGGATGAAAACCGGGTTGTGACTTTGGCTGAGTGACCGTCGCTGCCGACATTGACTTCGGAGATTTCTTCTTTGCGGGCAATGGTGTCATCGCCACATTTGGCAAAGGCGGTGGAACGAACGGCTCGTCTAAGATCGGCTGTGGAAACTCTGCGGTCGGCTCTTGGTCGAGCATGGGCCGTGTTCTTGGAGGCAACGTCGTGTCTTCCGCGAGACTACTCAACAGGACGATGACCTCGGTGTCACCGAGCGTGATGTGGTCCCCCGATTTCAGCTCGCCCTCTTTGATCGATCGCCCGTTGACGAGCGTGCCCCAGCGACTAGAAAGGTCGATCAGTGTGACCCGATCCGCCTCCAAACAGATGCGGCACTGATGCCGCGAGACGCTCGGATCGCGCAGCCGCACACCACAATCCTCGCCCCGGCCGAGCAATAACTCTCCCTCGGCCGCGATCTCAAATCGCTGCTCGGAGTCCGGTCCCTTGGAGATCACAAGTTCGCATTTCATCGGCAGAGAACTCCTGGACGAAGGGTGAAGAGAATTGGCTAGTCCTCAATCAAACAACCCCACTGAGCTTGCCTCAGTGGATTCGGGCTTTTGCACTACGGAATGTTTCATTTGAAATCATGACCCCCGTAGTGCAAAAGCCCGCGAGCCACCGAGACAAGCTCATTGGTCTCTACCCAATTATCCGCATCTGAGAACTGGGAATGGTAGTTGGACGTCGCGGACGAGTTGTTTGAGGTCATTCAGATCATGCGTTTCGAGGTATTCGGTCATCGACAGCAGGACCCAC
>JAPLNX010000167.1 GCA_026400935.1 Planctomycetia bacterium
GAGCGGGGTAGAACTCGCGCTGTACGCGGTCGATGGTTGCTTTCGTGGCGGCGATCTGATTCCAGTCGCCGTCGCCGTGGTAATAGATGTAGAGCTTGGCGACATCGCTCTCGTCGAGGCCCCCTTCGGCCAGCACGTTGCGGATGAACTGGAAGACGTTGCGAGTCTGCGTCTCCATGTCCTTGCCGACCGCCTTCGCTTTGTTGTCGGCGGAGATCTGGCCGCCGATGAAAGCCAGCTTGCCGATCCGCCAGCCTTGAGTGAACTGGGTGTTGGGGATGCTCCAGTCCCAATGGTTTTCCGGTTGCAGCCGCTGCTTGTCCTCACCGAGCACACCGATCCCTTCGACCTGAATCAGCTCGGCCGAGTTCGGGAACCCGGTGATCCGCAGCCCCGCACCGGCGGCGGACGGGACCGACATGTAACGCCGACGGACGTTCGTCATCTTCTCCCAGTAGTCGGTCACTTCGCGCCCCTGGCCGAAGAAGCGGAAGAACGTGTTCTGCCGCATGAGGCTGTTGCGATCGCCGCCGCCGGCTCGCAGCAGCGTGTCGAGATTGCGAAACGCATGATCGGTTTGAATTTCGATATCGCCGACGCCCAGCACGTTGCCGTGCGCATCGAGCGAACGCTGGCCGCCGACGAAGATCATGTCGCCGACTTTCCAACCATGAGTGAACGGCAACGGCTTGCTCCAGCTCCAGTGACCTGCGGGCATCAAGCGTTCTCGCGGTTCACCGACGACGGCCCAAGCATCAATCTGAATCAACGCCCCTTCGCGATCGAGCCCAACTCGCGTTTCGGTCGTCGTTGGGCCAGGGTCGGAGAAGTAATCAAGCCGCACACGGTCGATCTCGTCCAGAAACTTCGCAACCTCCGCGTCGCCGCCATCGCACTGAAAATAGATGTTGTGCTTGACGACATCTTTCATCTCGGCCCCCGCTTCGGCGAGGACTCGTTTCAACGCCTCAAACGCATTCCGCGTCTGAGTGGCGATGTCGGCACCGACGACTCGGCCTTGCTCATCCAGCGACATCTGGCCGCCCACCAGAATCAAATTCCCAGCTCGCACCGCCTGCGTGCTGCTGCCAGAAGCTCCTCCTTGATGATTCTGGGGAGCAATGAATTCCTTCTGCATTTGCGATCTCCGTGAGTTTTGTTGAATGTCGCAAAATGCACCGCCGGGGCACCAGGACATCCTTGCCAAGTTTTCAAGTTCTTAAGAGGCCGTTACGCTCGCCACCGCTTTGTAGCATCAAACACATGAGGAGCGGCAGCATGAACCGGACGTGGATTTCAGTGGTGGTCTTTGGCTTGTGCGTGATGGTCAGTGGATTGGTCCGTGCAGACGGCCCGACGGACAACCAAGCCGAGAAGGTACGACCAGTACCGCCGTTAGGAATCGAAGTTCCGGAAGATCAACGGGACGACCTGGAAGACGGGCTGAAAAAACTCAAGACGATCATTGATGAATTAGCTCTCAGCAAAGATGCTCGCGTGAAAGAATTGCTGCCGGATGTGCAGATTTATCACAAGGCGGTTTTCGACGCTCTGACATATCGTGAGTTCTTCAAGCCACAAGAAATCAACACAGCCAAAAGTTTGTTGGTCGATGGTCAAACGCGAGCCGAACACCTTAAGGCGGGCAATGCGCCGTGGACCACTCAGGCGGGCCTTGTTCCACGAGGTTATGTTTCGAAAATCGATGGGAGCGTGCAGCCCTATGGTTTGATCATCCCGGATTCGTTCACCCCAACAGGGCCGCATCGCTGGCGAATGGATTTGTGGTTCCATGGGCGAGGCGAAGTGCTCAGCGAACTCAACTTCCTCGAAGACCGGCGTAAGAACAAAGGCCAGTTCACGCCGGCCGACACGATCGTCCTGCACCCTTATGGCCGCTATTGCAACGCGAACAAGCTCGCAGGAGAGATTGATTCGCTCGAAGCGATCGAATCAGTGAAGCGTCGGTATCGCATCGACGATGATCGCATCGCGGTGCGCGGGTTTTCGATGGGTGGAGCTGCGTGCTGGCAGTTCGCCGTGCATTATGCTGATCGCTGGGCCGCTGCTGCTCCGGGTGCTGGTTTCTCCGAAACGCCAGACTTTTTGAAAGTCTTTCAAAAGGAAACACTGGAACCGACCTGGTTCGAGAAGAAGCTGTGGCACATGTATGACTGCACGGACTGGGCTGCAAATCTGGCTCAGCTTCCGACCGTTGCTTACAGCGGTGATAAAGACTCGCAAAAGCAAGCGGCAGACATCATGGCGGTGGCACTCAAGAAAGAAGGAATTGAGCTAACTCATCTGATCGGGCCGGATACCGCTCACAGCTATCATCCGGTGACGAAGCTCGAAGTTGATCGCCGCATCGACAGCATCATGGCACTCGGTCGCGAACGAATGCCGCGCACGATTCGCTTCGTGACCTATTCGCTGCGCTACAACCGCATGCACTGGGTTACGGTCGATGCGATTAAAGAGCATTGGTCGCAGGCGCGCGTCAACGCGGCGATCGTGGCGGACAGTTTTGTGAGTGTCACGACAAACAACATCGAACAACTGACGCTGTCGATTCCGTCGGGCTACGCGCCAATGGCCGTTGATGCCAGCGTGCAGATCAAGATCGATGACCAAACTATCGACGGACCGCATCCTGGCTCGGATTTGTCGTGGCAAGTGACGTTGCATCGTGAGGGGGCGGCTTGGAAACTCGGCGCGTTGCCAGCGAACGGACTTCGCAAACGACACGGTCTACAGGGGCCCATCGACGATGCGTTGATGGACTCTTTCGTTTTCGTACGACCGACTGCGAAGTCCTCGCATGAAGCTGTCGAAAAATGGGTACAGGCCGAAATGAGTCACGCGATTGTCCATTGGCGGCAACAGTTTCGTGGTCACGCTCGCGTTGTTGATGACACCGCAGTGACTGACGAGCATATCGCGAACAGCAATCTCATTTTGTGGGGCGACCCGACCAGCAACGCTGTGCTTAAGAAGATCGCCGACAAGCTCCCGATCCGCTGGGGCGACAGCGAGATCACTGTTGGCGATGAGAAGTTCCCATCAGATCGTCACGCGGCGATCGCCATTTATCCGAACCCTCTCAACTCGAATCGCTACGTCGTACTCAACAGTAGTTTCACGTTTCGCGAGTACGATTACCTCAATAACGCTAGACAGGTTCCGAAACTTCCCGATTGGGCCATCATTGATTTACGTACTCCGCCCGGCAGCCGTTCCCCAGGAAAGATTGCGGAGGCAGGTTTCTTCAATGAGCAATGGCAGTTGAAGGCGGGGCAAGAATGACCCCCTGAGTAACAATCAACGTAGCCATCACGCGGAGAGGCTGTGAGTTTTTCGGTAGGACGGCCCTTCTGGGCCGTCGAATGAACAACTTCAAGACGCCTCGGAAGGGACGTCCAGTAGATAATCACAGCCTCGGAGAGTGGGGGCTACGTATTCGCGACCAAAGGTAGCTTGAAATTCGTCACCTCACAGTAAGGCTTTCGCGTGTTCACGAAAATCAATATCCCCGGAGCCACACTCAACGTGTACGACATCGGTGCAGGAACGCCGATTTTGTTTGTGCATGGTTTTCCGCTTGATCACACGATGTGGCGATTTCAGATCGCCGAATTATCGAAAACCTTTCGTTGCATTGCACCCGACTTACGCGGCTTTGGACAAAGCACGGTAACCGAAGGCAAAGTGACGATGCAGCAATTCGCCGACGACTTGGCCGCGCTTCTCGATGCTTTGAATGTGACTCAACCGGTTGTCTTCTGCGGTCTGTCGATGGGTGGCTGCATCGCTTGGCAGTTCGTTCGTCGTCACAGTCTGCGATTGAAAGGACTCATTCTTTGCGACACTCGCGCGGTCCCTGATCCACCAGAAGTGGCAGCGAATCGATTGAAGATGGCAAATGACGTCGTTGAACAAGGACCGACAATCGTAGCCAACGCGATGTTGCCGCGACTCTTCGCGGCCGAGACAGCACAAACTCAACCTGCTCTCATTGACGATCTACGGCAAGTGATCCTGCGCACGAATCCGCTCGGCATCGCTGCCGCCGCTCGAGGTATGGCCGAGCGAGCCGACGCCTGCCCGTGGCTCACGTCGATCGCTGTTCCCAGCTTGTTGATTGTCGGCGAACAGGATGTGATTTCCACTGCTGCCGAAATGCAAACCGTCGCGAATGCGATTCCTGGATCTCAAATCGCGGTGCTCCCAAACGCAGGCCACATGGCTCCAATGGAGAACTCGGCAATGACGAACGCGGCGATGCGCAGTTTCTTGGAGTCGCTCGGTTAGTCCTCATAGAAGCAATGTCCGCCAGCCCCACTGAGTTCGTCTCATTGGTCTCTACACAACTCAGATTTGCGTTGACTCTGCTGATTCGTCATTGTCCGCTCCCCTTGGAGAGAGCGACTGTTGGCTCCAGTTTTTTTGAGGAAGAGCAAATCATGATGCGACCGTTGTTCTTTTTGGTCATGGCTTTGGCGTCTTACGGGATCGCCGCACACATTGCGGTTGGTGCAGACTTTCCGACGTTTGAAGCACAGACGCTTGATCCGGAAGTTGGCAAAGTTTGTTATGCACCCGACTGGAAGAAACGCGTCGTCATCGAAGATCAAACGGAACGCGATAACGTTTGCATCGCGCCGCTAGATATCGACGGGGACGGCCAGATCGACTTCGCGCTGGGTGCCGGTTGGCTCAACAAAAATATCGGCCAGATCGTGTGGCTGTCGCGTGGAGCGTCGCTCGATGAAAAGTGGCGCGTGCATCTGATCGGCCACGAGCCGTGGACTCATCGGATGAGGTTCGCGAATCTAACCGGCGGGCCGCGTCCGCAGTTGGTTGTCTCACCGTTGACCAAGACGCAAGGAGACGGAGCGCGGCTGCTGGCGTTCTTTATTCCGACAAATCCGAAGACTGACAAGTGGCCGAGCCAAGTGCTCAACGGCTCGATGAACCGCATGCACAATCATTGGCATCTCAATTGGAGCGGCGCCAACGAGGGTAACGTCGATACTGTCACTGCCAGCCAGGAAGGAGTGCATCTCATCCCGTCACAAGTGGTGATTGACGGCGCTTCGAGAACATTGCAAACGTCAGTGCCCCAAAAACTTGGTATTGGCGCAAGCGGCGACAAGCCAGAAGCGAAAGGGGCGGGCGAGATCAAAGTCGGCAAATTGAAGAACGGCCCGCGATTCATCACGACCGTTGAGCCAATGCACGGGCAAGCCTGTGTCGTCTATGTCGAACCGCCCAAAGGAACGAAGACCGCTGACGGCTTGTGGCCTCGAATCATCATCGACGACACCCTCAATCGCGGTCACGCTCTGTGGACCTGCGACATCGACGGTGACGGCGGCGATGAAATCGTCTTGGGATTCAGCGATCCTGGCCCCGGCCCGATCAAAGGGCCTGGTGTATTCATCTACAAAGCGGACGATGCGACGGCGACCAAATGGGCCAAGCACACGATCGACGACGGCGGCATCGCGACCGAAGACCTGATCTGTGCCGACCTCAACGGCGACGGCAAGCTCGACATCGTCGCCGGCGGCCGAGCGTCGCATAACGTGAAGCTGTATCTACAAAAATAAGCGAATTCTTGTCTTAAGCTGGTTTCTTGCACGTCTTTGGTGAGCCGGGCGGCGTTAGCCCCCGGACCGAGCCTGGGAAAACTGTCCGGGGGCTGGCGCCACCCTGCTCACCAATAGGGTTGCGGCTTTGCCGCGTTAGGTATGACATGACCGACTTCCTCCAACTCAGCGGCAAACGCATCGTGCTGTTTGGCATGGCCAATCGGAAGAGCGTCGCAGCACATATCGGGCAGGCGCTGACAGAAGTCGGGGCTCATGTCATTCACGTGGTGCGGAGCGAACAGCGGCGAGAACAGATTCGTAAGCTCGTCGGTGACATCCCGATCCATGTGTGCGACGTCGAGCATCAAGCACAGATCGACCGAGTGCGCGACAAAATTGCTGCGCAGCACGGGCCGATTCAGGGGCTTGTGCATTCGCTCGCGTTCGCCGATTACTCGGCAGGCTGGTTGCCGTTTCACGAGACGCCGCGTCGAGCGTTCCTGCAAGCGGTCGATGTGTCGTGCTTTTCATTCATCGCGATTGCAAACGCTTTTCGTGATTTGCTCGACCGCGAGCAAGGGAGCGCGGTGACGGTGTCGATCTCAACGACGCGCATGGCCGCCGAGAACTACGGCTATATGGCTCCTGTCAAAGCAGCGCTCGATTCGTCAGTCTGTTTTTTGGCGAAGTCGTTTTCGAAATTTTCGGCGATTCGATTCAACGCTGTCTGTCCCGGCCTGCTGAAGACCTCGGCATCGGCGGGGATTCCCGGTTACGTCGATAGTTTCTTGCACGCCGAGAAAGCGACGCTACGAAAACGCGCCGTGCAGACCGACGAAGTTGCCAACGCTGTCGCATTTTTGCTAAGCCCACGATCGTCAGGAATCAACGCGCAAGGTTTGGTGATCGACGCAGGGATGTCGGTGAATTATTTCGATGATGAGTTGGTGCGACCGATGTAGTCGCGGAGCAAGCAGATTGGTCATTGGCTATCGGTCATCGGTCAATCTTGATTTCCAAATGATCAACGACCAATGACCAATAGCCAACGATCAATGTCCCACATTTCAAAACCATTCTCCGTTACCCCCGTCGACCTCTTCTGGAACCCCTCTGCCCCCGAACTCGCTCCTGTCCTTAACGCGACACGCGGCCTATACTGCGAACCGTCATAAACTACTTCGAGACGCACACCATTCAACATCATGCCTGAATCATTGCGAGGCCGCTTTCTGATTTCCGCCAAGCGTTTGCGCGACCCGAATTTTTTCAAGACGGTCGTGTTTATGCTGGAACATAATCAGCACGGGGCGATGGGTTTGGTGGTCAACCGACCGTCATCAGTGACGGTGACGCAAGTCTTGTCCGACCACTTTGAGCTGCCCGAGACCGGCGAAGTCGTATTCATGGGAGGACCGGTCGAGCCGGGGAACCTCTTCATCTTGCATAACGCCGAGGAACTTGATTTCTCGGAAGAACCGCCGCTCAACGGAGTGTTTGTGGGTTGCACCAAAGAAGTGTTTCAGTCGGTTGTTGAAGCCGTTTCAGAAGGTGATGAGCGAGCACGCTTTCGAGTTTTCTCCGGCTGCGCGGGTTGGTCTGCAAAGCAACTCGAAGGAGAGATCAATCGCGGTGATTGGTTCATTCATGATGCTCGGCCAGAGTATGTGTTTCAAAAAGACCCTTATGAATTGTGGGACGTGCTGACTCGCAATTACCAAATGGCTCATCGCATTCTGCCGCAGCGAACCGAGCATCCGGAGTGGAATTGAATTTCCGATCGCTTTCGTAACACAGGCGGCTCGCCTGAGATGTTCAAGGATGGCTGGAGAAGGCGAGCCGCCTGCTCTACGGTTGCGTCAAAGGACTCCTCGACAATGACGTTGATCACGTTGACTGATCCGACAACCGCTTCTACGGCGCGGATTGCTCCACAGTTTGGTTTCAATTGTTTTGAATTCATCGCCCGAGTTCGCGATTGGTCAATCAACGTTTTGGACGCAGCTCCGGATTTTCCCAACAGCACACTGCGACCGAGCGGCCACGGGGTTCCGTTGCTTTTTCCGTTTCCGAACCGCATCCGCGACGGAAAGTATTCTTGGGAAGGACGCGATTACGTCATCGGATCTGAAACCGGTCGACACGACAACAATGGGAATGCGATTCACGGTTTCTGCATCGACCGACCTTGGCGAGTGATTGATCAAGGAGGCCGGTTCGTCGTTGGTCAGTTTCAGTTATCTGTCGATGCGCCAGAGCGACGATCATTTTGGCCCGCTGATTTTGTCATCGACGTCCGGTACGAACTGCGAGGCAGCACGCTGCGGTCAGACATCCGCATTCACAATCCGGATTCGGTGTCACTGCCGTGGGGATTCGGGACGCATCCGTACTTTCGTCTGCCGCTTGATCCACAGAGCAAACCAGCTCGTTGCTTGATTCAAGTTCCTGCTGATAGCGAATGGGTGTTAAAGGATTGCTTGCCGAGCGGCGCTCGGCGGCCTGTGTCACGTCACAAGGATTTGCGAGAAGGTGAATACTTCGACGTGCTGAAACTAGACGACGTGCTGACGGACATCGAATCGTCGCAAGGTGTCATTGAGACCGCTGTCATCGACGAGTCCGCTGGGTTGCAAGTGACTCAGCGGTTCGATTCATCCTTTCGCGAGATCGTCGTCTTCACGCCACCGCAGCGTGAATGCGTTTGCATCGAGCCTTACACGTGCGTGACCGACGCGATCAATTTGCAGAGTCAGGGAGTCGATGCCGGCTTGCGAGTTCTGCCGCCGGGAGCGAGCGCTCACTTGTGGTTTGAGATTTCCGCTGGCACGCTGTTGTGCTGAAGAAGGGATAAGTACCCGTCAGATGCCGAGATGTCCCCTCAATCAAACGACCCACCGAGCTCGACTCGGTGGCTCGCGGGCTTTTGCACTACGGTGGTCAAAATTTCCAATGAAACACCGCGTAGTGCAAAGGCCCGAATCCACCGAGGCAAGCTCGGAGGGGTTCGTAGACATCGCTTGTTTGAGGACTACCACGAAGCCCGTCATGTGCCGAGATGCTGCCATGAATCGAGTCACACTCATCGGAAGACTGCAATTGCTCTGGCTCACACTCTGTGTGTTGGCGATTTGCGGACGAGCTTCAGCGCAGACCAGTGAATCATCAAAATCAACGCTCGAACTTCAGCAACGCTTGCTCGATCGACTGATGCAGGTCGAGCGTGATGCAAGACGGTTGTTAAAGGATCTGCCGCAGCCGGTTCCGTCAGATCCGGCGAATCACAAGTTGTTTGTCACGCTCGAAACACCGGTGTTGACCACCTTCTTTCTGCAATCACCAGTCGGGCAGATTGTTGAGCACCGCGTGTTCGTGGCCAAGTTGGTACTCACGAATCTGACCCCCGGCGCCAAAATAATTGAGCCTGCACAACTCACGCTCGACGCAGACGGAAACCGGCTCAAGAACGGTGAGCTCGATAAGGCCATTCAGCCACGTGGCGTGCAGATCGGTCAGCAACTTCTCACGTTTACTCAGATCAAACCAAACACCGTGACCGTCCCGCCGGGCTTTACCAAATCGACGTGGATCGTGTTTGGAGGATTGCCGCGCGGCCAGCAGATACCGTCGTTGAAATTGCAGATCGACAGCGGCGACAAGCCAATCGAGTTCGACATCAGTGCCTGGGCTGCAAAGCAGTTGATGCTCACGTCAACGCGACTGGGGCCGCGCGATTGCTTGGCCTTGCTGACAATTTCGGGTGAATTGAATTCGCTAACGGTCGGAGCGTTTTTCGAAGAGTTGGATCGACTCGCAATGCAGAAGGTGAGTCGAGTGGTTGTGCGTTGGAACTCGGGTCTGACGCCGTTGGAATCGTCTGTGTTCAACTGGTTGACGCAAGCGGTTCAAACATTGGGACGGATCGAGAATTATTCCCCGTACAATCAATTTCCGCAGTTACTGAATTCATTCAGTGAGTTTCGCCTCGCAGAGTTGCCCGGACAGAGCCGGCCCAGCATTTCGATCACGGATGCCGCTCGCGCAGAGCGCGGGGTTCCTACGGCAGTGGCTTCTGTTTCTCCCATTCATCGCACGACAGCGGAAGCCGTCATCGCCGCGTTACGCACGGTTTACGAAGTACTGCCGCATCATGAACTGCTCGTTGAACTGCGCAATGGAGCGACGCTGCCGCGATGTGCGGCACTGGCCGGTGCCGGGACACGCTTGAAGTCAGATGATTTGCCATTGTTACTTGAATTGACCGAAGACGCCGAGCCAGCGGTTCAACTCGCTGCCGTGCAAACACTGAGGTACTTCGGAGATCGCGTGGTGATCGAAAAGTTGTTGCAACTGGCTCGCAAGCATGAGGAGCCGTTGACCTCATCAGCGCTAGAAAGCCTTGCAGCATCGCGCTATGCCGACGCTCATATTGCACTGTTGCGATTGTTCGATGATGAGCCGCTCGAAGCCCGGAAGACGATCGTCAAAGTCATGGCTCAGACTCCGCGACCTTTGTGGTCCGAAGCGATTTACAAATCTGCGCGCGATCCGCAGTCGGGACTTGGTCGTGACGGCTTGCAAGCACTCGTTCGCATTGGGCATCCGCAGTTGTCAGCGTTACTCAAAGAGTCACTGAAATCGTCCGACGCAGACTTGCGTGAGGCTGCTTATCAAGAACTCGCTCAGCGCAACGATCCTACGAGTGAGGCGATCGCGAGAAAGTTCACGTTGCGGCAATTGGAGCTCGCGCCGCCGACCGCGTCGATGTTGGTGTTCCTCAATAAAACCAAAGATCAAGCGGCGGTGCCGCTGCTGTTGTTGCATCTGCAAAACAAGTACACCGACCGCTCGGCGCTAATCAATACGCTGGCTCAGATCGGTGATCAGAACGTGGCTGAAACACTCGCCGAACAATACCCACACTTGAAGGCAACGGACCAAGTGGCGGTCCTCGTGCTGCTAGGACAATTGCGATCGCCGTTGTTATTGAAGTTGGCGGCATCTGCCTTGGAGTCAATCGACCCAACGGTCGTGAACACCGTTTGTCAGTGGTTGCCGAGCGACGGTAGTCCCGCTGCGGTTGACCTCTTGATCCACGCATTGGACAACGCGACTCAACAGACCACGATCATTTACGTGGCAAATGCCTTGGGACAAACCGCGACTTTGGAAGCTCGCAAGGCACTGCGTCGAGCGAGAACCTCCAGCGATCCTCAAAAGCAACTCTATGCACGCACGGCGTTGCAAAGCTTGCTGACTCGGTCGCCTGGGATGTCGTTTGTCATTCAAGCAAGAGGGCTTGAACAACAAGGTGACGCGAAAACCGCGTTTGAGCTGATTGCAACCGCCATCAAGCTCGATCCGGAACTTCCGGAAGCCTATATCGCTCGCGCGAACACGTTGATCAAACAGAATAAATACGCCGACGCCCAGAAAGATTTCGAGAAGGCTCTTTCTTTGGACGACTTCAGCAGCGAAGCGGTTACGGGAGTCGGCATCACGCTGGCGGTTGCCGGCCGGTTCGAAGAGGGGATCAAGATTCTGGAAGCGAATCGCGCGAAATTTCCGAACGACAATCTGTTTCTCTACAACGCCGCTTGTGTCTACGGCCGGGCCGCTGAAGCGGTCCAGAAGGATGAAAAATTCCCCGACCGAGACAAGAAGGTCGTCGAGTTCCAAGGCAAAGCGATCGCCGATCTCCGCGATTCCATCAAAGCGGGCTTCGACGAATTCGACTGGATGAAGAAAGACCCGGATCTCAACTCACTGCACGAGTTGCCGGAATTCAAAGAACTCTCGAAGTAGGGCGGCGAAGCCGCAAAATACGTAGCCGCCACTAACACTCGCGCCCGGCCTGCGTGTTCCACCGGAGTCAAACCCTCGACCCTGAGCCGCTCCGCCCAAAACCCCAAGTCCGCCGAGCCAAGCAGCGAGACTTCACGCACATGGGCAAGTTCCGCGACGTATTTCATAGTCCTGGTTCCAAGGCGGATTGTGTGTTCCGCCCCAAAGGGGCAGCCATAAGCCAGCCCAGGGCAACGCCCTGGGAACGATTTCATGGAACGCCCGAAGCCCTGAAAGGGCGACACGAAGAAATCGTTTGAGAGAGTGTCGCCCTTTCAGGGCTTCAAACATTTTGGGATTCGCGAACCCAGGGCGGCGCTCCCGTTGGTCGCTTGCCCTGGGCTGGCTTATGGCTGCCCTTTGGGGCGAAAGCGCATTCCTCGAAAGCGTGGCCTAAATCTGCTCGACCTTCTGTCGAGCCACGCCGTCTTGCACGAGTTCCAAAGACTGCCAAGGAACGACTGCGGCCAAATCTTCGCCCGCTCGGCGCACGATGACCGGTTGCCCATCCGTCGCGACTCGGCTGAAGACATCGGCATCGCCTGCGGCCAATCCCGGCTCGTCCACATGGCTGGGAGCATCCAACGCGAGGGAAGACATGGCGGACCTCCAGATTCGGACTTGCTCTCTTGGAGCAAAATGCACGTTTCACGCAAACGCTCGCGATGCTACTCGGCTGAGAATTCACACGTTCTTAAGATGCCGAGCTATTTCAAAAACGCTCGCCCATTACACTCGCTGGCCAGAAGCGTTGCCGTGAACTCGTCCGGTGCGTCGCACGACACAGGAGAATTATATTGATGTCACGGAGGAATCGCCGAACCTATCTTTGTCCGCCACGCGGTTTCACGCTGATCGAGTTGTTGGTGGTCATCGCGATCATCGCCATTCTGGTCGCGCTGCTGCTGCCAGCCGTTCAGCAAGCTCGTGAAGCGGCCCGTCGCTCGCAATGCGTCAACAACCTGAAGCAAATCGGTCTCGCGCTTCAGAACTATCACGAATCCAATCAAAAGTTTCCGCCCGGCTATGTTTCGACCTTCGATAACATGGGAAACGATCTCGGTCCCGGTTGGGGTTGGGCCGCACGGCTTCTGCCTGTGCTCGATCAGAAGCCGCTGTACGGCACCATTCGATTGGATCAGCCGATCGAAGCAGTGACGAATATCAAAGCACGCACCATGTCGATCAAGGTCTATCTCTGCCCGTCCGACAGCGTTCGCGAACGTTGGACGGCCAGCACTCACGACTCGGTTGGCAATGTGACCGGTGCCGTTTGCGATGTCGCCGCCGCCAACTACGTCGCGAACTACGGCGTCTCTGAACCTGGCATTGATGGGGAAGGACTTTTCTTCCGCAACAGTGACGTGGCGATGCGTGATATCACCGACGGAACCAGCACGACCTTGGCGGTCGGCGAACGCTCGCAACGCTGGTGCGAGGCTACATGGGTCGGAGCCGTGACCAACGCTTCGCTCTTTCCGTCACCCACGTCGCCCGCAGTGCCGTTTGTGCAAAACGCGTCTAGTATGATCTTGGGACACACGTTTGAAGGTCCGCCCAACGCGATTGGCCTCGAAGGTAACAACTTCAGCAGTGCCCACTCCGGCGGAGCGAACTTCGTGTTCGCGGATGGTCATGTCAAATTCATTGGCCAATCGCTCGATCGGCTCGCCTTTCGCAATCTGTCCACCCGCAAGGGCAAAGAGATCATAGGAGAATTTTAATGTCACGATACGCGGCAATGCTGGCCCTGTTGTTGTCACTGGGTTGTGGGGCAGCCTCCCCTGCCACGGCAATCAAGGTCGAGGATGTCCCGGAAAACTTGATGAAGATCGCCAAGGAAAAGCTGCCCGAAGTCACGTTCGAGCAAGCGCTGAAACGTGCCGACGGCACCTACGAAATCCGAGGCAAAGACAAACGCGGCAAGTCACGCGACATCGACATGACCGCGACCGGTGAAGTCATTGAAATCGAGTAGCCATCATTCAGCTCTGTGCATGTGAAGATTCAAAACGTCTTCGTCGTCCGACTCAACTTTCCGTTGTCGTCGCTTGCGCTGCTCTTCAACCCGCCGCTTCAACTCGGCCTCGAAGCCGCGATCGACGGGTTGGTAGTACGTTCGCTCGACGCCGAGGTAGTCTTGATCGACCCAGCCCTCCGGCGCGTCGTGAGCGTACTGATAGCCTTCGCCGTGGCCTAGTCGTTTCGCTCCGGGATAGTGGCCGTCGCGAAGATGCGTCGGGACCGGCAGGACGCGCTTGGTGCGGACGTCGTCCAGCGCGGCATCGACGGCCAGGTAGCTGGCGTTCGACTTCGGAGCGGTCGCGAGGTACGTCACCGTCTGAGCCAGCATGATGCGGCATTCCGGCGGCATTCCGGCGGCCCGACGAACTCGGTCGCGTGCGCGGCCGACATCGCAACGACCAACGCCTGCGGGTCCGCGTTGCCGATGTCGGCCGACGCTGCGATCACGATCCGCCGAGCAATGAACCACGGCTCTTCTCCCGCTTCATTTGTTCGTGCTTCAATCTGGAGGTGGTCGGACTGATGGGGTGGTCGATATCTTCTTGTGACGCTGAGTCAGTATGTTTTCATTCCTGCCAGATTGCTTCAGGAAGTTCGCCCACCACGCTGTTCTCCCGCCTTGAGGAGTTTTTGCTATGCACGATTCGCAGACGAATTGGGTTTCGTCACGCCGTCATTTTCTTTCGACGCAGGCATTTGGACTGGGTTCGCTCGCACTGGCCTCGTTGTTGAAACAAGAGGGAGCGGTTGCGGAAACGGTGCGTCCGGAACTGGAAAAGAAAACATACGACCTCAAGCCGAAGTCGCCGCAGGCTGAGCCAAAAGCTCAAGCGATGATTTCGTTGTTCATGCAGGGTGGGCCGAGTCACATTGATCTGTGCGATCCGAAGCCGATCTTGAATAAGCTCGACGGGCAGAAATTTCCGGGGGACATCAAGTACGACAACGCAGCGCAAGCGAGTTCGCGAGTTCTTGGCTGCCCGTGGCCGTTCCGTAAGTACGGCGACTGTGGCATGGATTTCTCAGATTTGCTGCCGCACTTCGGTGAGATCGCGGATGACCTGACGCTGGTCCGTTCGATGACCACCGGAGTGAACAATCACGGCGAATCGTTGTACGCGCTCAATACGGGACGGACACAAGCCGGCCGTCCGTCGCTGGGAAGCTGGCTGACTTATGGGCTTGGTTGCGAGACTCAAGACTTGCCAGCTTATGTCGTGTTGACAGACGCAGGAGGCTTGCCAGTCCTTGGCACACACAATTGGTCGAACGGTTGGTTGCCCGCGCTGTATCAAGGGACTGTCGTGCGTTCGCGGGAACCGCGAATACTCAATCTCGATCCGCCGCCGCACTTGAAAGGTCTGCCGCAAGAACGCTACCTCGAATACGTCGCGAAACTGAATCGCGAACACTTGGCAAAGCATCCGGGTGAAACGGACTTGGAAGCGCGGATCGCTTCGTATGAGTTGGCTGCACGCATGCAAACCGCTGCGAAGGAGGCTCTTGAACTATCGCAAGAAACGGAAGCGACTCAAAAGCTCTACGGTTTGGATAACGACAAAACACGTTCGTTCGGAACCCGCTGCTTACTCGCTCGCAGGCTTGTGGAACGGGGTGTTCGCTTTGTTTCGCTCTACTCTTACGCGCAGATGTGGGACCATCACGGCGCGTTGCTAGGTGCGTTGCCTCAAGCGTGCCTGGCGATCGATCAACCGTGTGCGGCTTTGGTGAAAGACCTCAAGCAACGCGGCTTGCTCGATTCAACAGTCGTGCATTGGGGCGGCGAGATGGGACGTCTGCCAGTCATTCAGAACGACACCGGCCCAACGAACGTCGGTCGAGATCACAATACTTACGGCTTCAGCATGTGGCTGGCCGGAGGCGGCTTCAAGCCGGGTTTCACTTACGGCGCGACCGATGAGTTCGGTCATCACGCGGTCGAAGGAAAAGTGACGCATCACGATTACCATGCCACGCTGATGCACCTCTTCGGACTCGACCCCAAGAAGCTAACCTTCATCCGTAACGCTGCTCCGCAAGCGCTCATCGAATCGACTGTGTCTTCTCGCGTCGTACAGGAAATTCTGGCGTGAGGACTTGTGCGTGAATAACTCGATTGAATCTCCGCGTGCGGAAACAGCTCGTGAACCGCTGGCACGCAACGTCAAATTGTTGGGCTTTGCGAGCCTGTTGAACGACATTTCCAGCGAGATGATCTTCCCGCTGCTTCCACATTTCGTGATGACCGTGTTGGGTGGTAGCCGAGCATCGCTGGGGATGATCGAAGGAGCCGCCGATTCGTTGTCGAGTTTGCTGAAGCTCGCCTCTGGGCATTGGTCTGATCAAAGTCGCTCCCGACGGTTATTCATTTTGGTCGGCTACACGCTGACTGCGCTCACCCGACCGGGCCTGGCTGCGATGACCGCAGCGTGGCAAGTCGCCGTCGGTCGATTGATCGACCGATTTGGAAAAGGTGTTCGTTCGGCACCTCGCGACGCGCTCATCGCCGACTCAACCTCGCCGCGTGAACGAGGTCGAGCGTATGGATTTAATCGAGCGATGGACCATCTTGGGGCTACTATCGGTCCGTTGCTCGCGACTGCTTTTCTGTGGTTCTGGCCCGGTGAACTGCGTTGGCTATTCGCACTGACAATGATCCCTGGCCTGTGTCTCATCGCGTTGATCGCGTTCGGGCTAAAAGATCCCCCGGTAGAAAAGATCGAGAAGAAAGACTCTGGCGGACCGTTGCTCACAATGACGCCGTTTGATGGTCGGTTTCGGTTGTTCTTGGTTTCGTTGGTGATCTTTACGCTGGGAAATTCGAGCGATGCATTTCTGCTGGTGCGAGCGGGCGAACTCGGTGTGACTACGGCGTGGCTGCCGATCCTGTGGGGCTTGCTGCACGTCGTTAAAGGGCTGGGAAACTGGTGGATTGGACCGCTCGTGGAAAAGATCGGTTCGCGACGTCTGATCGTCATCGGTTGGTCGGTCTACTCGATCGTGTATCTACTCTTCGCATTCGCCAATCAAGCGTGGCACGCGTGGGCTTTGTTCCTGCTTTATGGACTCTTTTATGCCTGTACCGAATCGGCAGAAAAAGTGCTCGTCGTGGACCTCGTCGGCCAAGAACGCCGTGGCCTAGCGTTCGGTTGGTTCCATGCAGCCATCGGCATTGCGACATTGCCAGCCAGTATTTTGTTCGGAACATTGTATGACCGCTTTGGTGGGCTCGCGGCCTTTGGCACCAGTGCTGGACTGGCACTGGTAGCGTCAATGGTTCTGATGGCTGTTCGACTGAGTCCCACCGAACAGGAACCTTCCACTTCGCATTGATTATGAGTGTGCCGTGATCGCTTTTGAAGAATGTGCTGAAGGAATCATCGTACCGGTGAAAGCTCAGCCGGGCGCTCGCCGCAACGGACTCGCAGGAGTTCATGCGGGCGCACTCAAAGTGCAAGTGACACAGGCTCCCGAGAAAGGCAAAGCGACTGAAGCAGTCCTCGAAACGCTCGCCAAGTCACTCAACCTGAAACGTTCACAAGTCTCGCTGGTATCCGGTGCGACCTCACCACAAAAGCGAGTTCTGATCACGGGTCTTTCGGCTGCTGAATTCGCTGATCGGCTGCGTGATTGTACGTTTCGCGTCCAATGAAGTTTCGCGGGGAATACCAGACGACGTGACCTATGTTGTGGCACCTTAGTTTCAACCAAGATCGCTCGATTGTGTGTCGTGCCGATTATGGACGTTACGCCATTTAAAACACCGAGAGCAGCAGCAACTGCGAGGTGCGGATCAGCCACTTGCGGTCGTTGACAGTAAAAGTACCCTTCGCGAGCAACTGCTGACATTTGTTTTGAGCCTGCGTCACGATAAGCCGTTGCAGGTCCGTGAATCTTCGCTGGCCGTCTGCTTCTAGAAGTAGTTGAGTGATACGCAAAACGGCTTTCACTTCATCCACATCGGGTGAAACATCGTCGGTCCATATCGGTGCTTGTTCTGAATTGGCAGCGAATTGAACGACGTTCAAGACGAGGCTAGACACCGCAGCCACTTTATCAAAGTCGATCTTCTCCGGAACGTCGCGTGGTGTGTGATAATCAGGATGTTCACCAGTTGAAAGAAATAGGAACGGCACCTTTTCGCTCCAGAATGGACCGTAATCGCTGCGCACTCCAATGAGGTCGATTCCAAGTCGTGCCACTTCGAGTCCGCGTGGAGAGCCAACTTGATTGAGAGTGGTCTTCAATTGATGAGCATGTTCGCTCCCCATGACGAAGACGGTCGGCAGCGGCAGGTCTCCCAGCGATCGGCCGATCATGTCAGCCGTAATAAACAGTTTGACGTTCTCGATTGGCCACGGCGGATGCGCCACAAACCAACGTGAGCCCCACAACAATTGCTCTTCCATGTCGAAGCCGACAAAAACGACGCTGCGTTTCGGTCGTTCCTTCATCAGTGAGAATTGGCGAGCAACTTCCAGCATCATCGCGGTTCCAGTCGCGTTGTCGTCTGCTCCACGAAAGACAGCACCATTACGAGTTCCCAAATGATCGAAATGAACTCCAATAACGATCAACTCCTTCCGCAATTCTGGATCGCTTCCTTCGATCCAAGCTCCGACATTTCGGCCAACGATCGGCGGACTCTTGGACGCACTGATTGACTTGGCCGTTAACGGGTCGTCCGCATCCGCAGCCTCGGATTCGGTTCCGGGAATGAGTTGCTCATAAGACTCTTCTGCAAACAGTGGTTTAAGTCGGCAAGTCTCGAATTGCTTTCGCAAATAGGCAGCCGCTCGAACTGCATCCGCACCTGCTCGCCCACCAAGCTGCCGACTGGCTAGGAATTCGACGTGCGGTCGAACATGCCCCGGCTTGATCGTACCTTCCCAATTGCTGGGACTTTCCTCAGCGTTCGCAAACGTGGTCACCGTGAGGGCCAGCAAAACTCGCAGGGTAAATTGGCAACCATGCAATTGAATGGTCCGCTGGCCCACCAAAAGAATTTTCATCCTGCAGTCCTTTGCAAAGAATGGTCGGCAATGATTGCGTCACTTCGGTCTCAGAATAGAAGGGAATCGTCGCATGGCTCAAGACAAGTCAGATAGAGGCGCTATCAATGAACGAGTCAATGAGTTGGTCAGCGAATAGTGCTGCAGTGGAATCCGCTGATGTCTGTGAACGGATCAGAGGAGCATTCACAAAAAAATAACCCCACACCGGAGCCACGGTGCAGGGTTGTTTCAAAATATTTTGTTCGTTTCCCAAGGGGCAATTACTTGCCAGCCATTGGTTCCTTTTTCTCAGTGATCACCGGCAAGGCCGGATCCTGGTTGCACATTTCTTTGTTGAGCCCTGTGTAATCCTTCCACTCTTCCGGGAGATTATCTTCGTGGAAGATCGCCTCAACCGGGCATTCTGGAACGCAGGCTTCGCAGTCGATGCACTCATCTGGATTGATGAAGAGCATTGATTCGCCTTCGTAGAAGCATTCGACCGGGCAGACGACGACGCAATCGGTGTACTTACAATTGAAACACGGTTCGGCAACGATGTGAGCCATCGGTATCCCTTCTCTTCACTCGCCGGTCATTCCGCTGCGATTCAATCGCGCCGAATCGGCATGAGCACCCCGATGCAATCCAAGTCGCAGACTTTTAGGTGGTTGTCGCATCGTTCAACCACAGTCTTTCCTCCGCACACTACGAAGGTTTTTTGCCTCGTCGAAAGGAGCACAAGTTCAAGTCCGGCAAAGGCGGGGCGATGTTAGGTGTGCCTTTTCAGAGTGTCAAGGACGGCTTTTTGGCCTGATTGGACTCATCAAATCTTGATGGAAAGTTTCGTGCGAGGCAGGCCTTCGGCGTGTATCGGGGACCGGTTTTCAGACGGACTCACTGCTATTTGTTGAGTCTTGCTGACTATCATGGCTCACGTCCGACGGTGCTTGTGCTTTGCCATGTCATCCGCAGCGTCAGCGAGGAAGTCGTAGCTTTTAATCCTCGTTGACACTGCAGAGTGCCAGCGGCACCCCGCCCTCTGCAAGCTGGGACGGGAAAAAATCCGGAGAAGGCGTTCGTCCTCGCTGACGCAGCAAAGGAACTGATGATGGCCGATCAATCTGATGAAAGCACTGCAGCCTCAAACCTCCATAGGTCGCAGATCCCGACTGGAAACAGCCAACTCTCTTCAAACAACGGCGAAGTTACGCTGCCGGCAGTGGAAGGATTGGAGACATACTCGTTGAACGGCGGAGCGCAAGGAGCGCCTTCAGAGATTGAGTGGTCGGGCCAACCTGCCGTTGTCAAAGTGAACCCGCAGACGTTGGCGGAGGTCGAGCGATCACGAAGTAATCGAGCGCCGGGAAAGAATGCGCGATGGGTGTTGATCGGCTGCAATGCGTTGGTCTTCATGACAAGCGTTTGTGTCATGGTACTGGAACTGACCGCCTCGCGATTGATCGCCAAGCATGTTGGGAGTTCGCTTTATACGTGGACTTCGGTCATCGGCGTGGTGTTGGCGGGGATCACGATTGGAAATTTCTTAGGTGGCTGGTTGGCGGACAAGTTTGCTCCCGGCAAGTTGTTGAACTGGCTGTTTCTGGTGGCGAGCGTGCTCTGTCTGAGCGTGCTTTGGCTCGACGGAATGATGGTCGATCGGGCGAGGCCAGAAGGATGGCAATGGCCGACTTGGGTCGTGTGGGTTGTGGGAATCGTCTTCTTCTTGCCATCAATGTCGCTGGGGACGATCTCGCCCGTTGTGGCCAGCTTGGCGTTGTCGCAGAGTCGCAAAGTGGGCGTGACCGTCGGCAATGTTTATGCATGGGGCGCGTTAGGTTCGATCGTCGGTACGTTTCTCACGGGATTCATCTTGATCGACACGCTGGGGACGCGCGCGATCGTCGCGTTGACGGCGGGAACATTGGCTTCGATGGGTGTGCTGTCGGCAGCAGGGAAGTGGGCGTTTCGAGCAGCGGTCATGTTCGGGTGGATGCAGCTTGTCACGTGGGTGGGATTGACTGCGTCGATTTCCGATGTCGGTATGAAAGACGTGATGGTGGCCATCGGTCAGACAATCACGTTCGGTCAGAAGCCTGAAAAAAGCGCCTTGACCATTTTTCGTTGGGGAACCTTTGGCGAGACTTTGGGCAAGAGATTGCATGAACTTGGACTCACGCTTGGTTTGCGAGAGGATCAAGTCGGTCAGTACCACGACGAAAGCAATTACTCGTACATCAACGTCCACGATCTGACGGAGGAGGACGGGGAGCGGGTCAAAGTACTGCGGCTCGACAAGCTAGTTCACAGCTACTTAGTACCGGACAATCCCACGCAATTGAATTACGAGTACGAGAAGGTTTACGCGGCGGTGACAGAGCAGGCGGTTGCTGGCTGGGACCGTCACACGTCGATTTCATTGAGCGAGATTCAAAACGCTATTGAGCAACGTCGCCAAGAAATTCTGGACGTCAAGAAAGCCAAGGCTGCAATCGCGACAAACGAATCAACCGAGAAGCCGCCGGTCGATATCGCGTCTGCTTCAACCGTACTCGACGCCGCCGTTGCCGAGCAGGTTGATACGGCGGAGAAAGCTCCTGTTGAGCCGGTTGTTGCCTTGCCTGCGTTAATCGAAATCTGCCAGCACTTCCCGTCGTGGATTACTCTGGATGCAGAGAAGAAAGAGATCTCGTTGCATGGCGGCATGACGCCCGATCGTCGGCATGAGTTGTTGCGGCTGCATCCTTATCGAGATTACTGGCGAGCGATCGAACGGCTGCAGGAGATGACTCACAGCAGCGACTGGGGGGACTTCGGAACCGTGCCGTTGGAGAAACTGCCCGAGGGCGTCGTGATTCCGGATGAGTTGAAGGAAAAAATTCTGTATGACCGGCATCTGCAATCGTTGAATTGTTACCGCACTCTCGATGACCACGATTTTGAAATTTTGGAACAGCTCGGAACGGTCGAGGCGGTCACTTACTTCGAGGTGATCGACCGCTTGTATCGCCAGTCGCGTCGAGTCAGCACGATGTTTTTGGGGGGCGGAGGATTCATCTTTCCGCGTTGGGTCGAATCAAAGTTTCCTCAAGACCCTGTCATTCACGTTGCTGAACTGGATCCTGCCGTTAAGGTGGCCGTGCAAGATCACATGGGTTTGCCCGTTGACGGCGAGACGCATGTTGTGACGACAATTGGCGACGCTCGCAATTTTGTCGATGACCGAGTGCGGGCGAACGAAACGGCGATCAAGCGCGGCGAAAAGCCAGTGTTATACGACTTCGTCTACGGAGATGCGTTCAATGACTTCAGCGTCCCGTGGCATCTCACGACCAAAGAATTCTCCGAAAAGATCGCTCGTTTAGTCCATCCGACGGAGGGGATTTATCAAGTCAACCTAATCGACATTTATCCGCGCACGGTCTTTCCTGCCAATAACACAACTGCCGTGGTCGACGGTGGGATTCCAGAAACATTATCTCGGGCACTCCGCAAAACTACCGATTGGCAAAACGCACCACCGCCGTTTGCGGGTTTAGAAATCAAATCTCTCGCGAATGACTCAGGTTTTCGTTTATCTGCGCGAGGTGTCATGTCTGACAGACAGCGGGACCAGTTGCTGAAAATTGGTGAGGGACGAGCGGGATTTGTCGAAGCGATCCAGCAATTGCATCGCGAATCACGCAAGAGTCAGACTGGTCGCTTCCTCGGGGCCTATGTCAACACGATCTCACGGGTCTTCCCGAACGTCTATCTCTTCAGCAGCGAAAGTGACGCGCCTCACGACAACCGTGACACATTTGTCATCGTCGCTTCAAAGAAGCATTTGGATTTGGCTGACCTCACTCAAAACAGCAACCACTGGTCCGGAGCACCTTTTGCTAGTTTGGAAACCGATAGCAAAGGCAGGCTCATCGCGCACGGCCAAATGGACGAGGTGTTGGCCAACGCATATGGCATGGTGCTCACGGACGACTTCGCTCCCGTGGATAATTTGCTGAGCACTGTCTTTGATGCCCGATGAATGCACTCACGGCGGGGATTGGTGTTGCGACGGTCCCGCGCTACGGCTTTCGCAGTTCTTCGACTTCGACATCCGAGATCCAAGTCGGGCCTGCTTCTGCCAACAAACGAAACTCGGCCAACTCTGGCTGCCCTGCGAGCGCCAACGCGCCCAGCAGTTGCGTATCGACGAACGCGAACCAGTGAGTCGCATCACGCACCAAGCGCAGCACATGCGGTTGTTCTCCCGCTTCCTGAAGCGATACCGGCTCGCTGATCGGTTGCAACGAACCTCGATCTGTGGCACGACGAACGAGCATTGCGGTTTTGTGCTCCACCCGGATAGCCAAGCGAACACTGTTGTCGTCGGCTCCGCGTAGAATTCCGAAATGCAGTTCAACGGCGTTCGCTTGGTGTAATCGAACGGCCAACGTCAGCGCGAAGTGCTCCAGCGGACGCGAAGCACCGTGGTCGTTCCGCAACAGTTTGCGAGAGATCACACCAGTTGTTCCAGACATGATCGCTGCACCGTCGTCGTCCTGAGCCAACTGCCAAACTCCGCTCCGAGTTTTCCAAGACTTAAGCGACTTACCATCAAACAGCGGCTCACTCCAACCGCTTGGAAGAAGTTGTTGACGAGCTTGTTTGCCACGTCGCTGCGAATCGAGAAACGTCCGCGCGGCCCAGCCGGCGAGTCCTATCGTGACGGTTCCAACCGCAATGGATGACAGCACTCGCCGTCGACTCCAAGAGTTCATCGTCTTCGCACTGAGTGACGAAACGGTTGATTTCAACTGACTGCGGTCTTCTGAAGTCGGTATCTGTAACTTTGTCGTCACCGCAAACGCCGATGCCTCGGAGTTCCGCGCAGGGAATGCTGCCGTTGCCGAAATCACCGGCATCTCGGTCAGCGTTTCAGAACTCAACTGCCGAATGATCTCATCAATTTGCGCGAGCAATTGTTGGTACGACGCGATTCGCTGCTCCGGATGCCGCACCATCATCGCGGCAATGAGTGCGTCTGTTTGTACCGAGATGTCGCGACGTTGCTCACTCAATCGCGGAGCATCAGCCGTGAGCTTTTGGCTGAGAATCTGTGTCAGCGACAAGCCCGCATATGGCGGTCGTCCCGCGAGCAGATGAAAGATCGTCGCACCAAGCGAATAGATATCGGCTCGCGCATCGACCGGCTTTCCGCTGAGCTGTTCTGGTGCGATGTAGTGCGGACTGCCGACTGTCGTATTCGTCGCCGTCAACCGAGTCTTTTGCTCGGCCTCGTTGGATGTCAGAAAGGCTAAGCCAAAATCGGCGATCTTTACCAACAACATCCCAGGTGGAAGTGGAAAGCCAGCGGGAGGGGTGATCAACAACAAGTTTGCCGGCTTGATGTCGCGATGCACGATCCCTTGTTCGGCGGCATGCGACAATCCGGACGCGGCCTGTCGAGCGATTCCCCAAGCGAGCGACTCCGTCACGCAGGCTGCAATCCGTGGTTCCTGCTGTTGTTTGATAACGGTTTCGAGATCGTCTCCTTCAACCAACTCCATGACGAAGAACAACCGCCCGTCGTGCTGACCAAAATCAATCGCGGCGATGATGTTGGGATGCTGCAATCTCGCGACCGCGCGCGCTTCTTGTCCAAACCGCGCAGCCATCTGAGGATCAGACATCTGGCCGACCAGAATCGTTTTGATGGCGACGATCCGATCCAGTGCTTTCTGTTTCGCACGATAGACGACTCCCATGCCGCCGTGACCGATCACGCTCAACAATTCATAACCCGGAACAATCTCAGCCGGACGAGCTAACGTTTGGACAATGTCCATCTCAACGGCAGACATCAGCCCTTTGCGAGCAACAAGTGTTTCCACCGACTCGCCCGTCCGAACAGCTTCTTGCGACAGATTGTCAGCCACTTCGCCGGTCAGAATCGACTGTGCAGTAGCGATGCTCAAGAAATCGCGAGGCATGTTTCGTTCCAACGTAGCACAGGCGGTTCGCCTGTATTTTTCACCGACGTCATCACAGGCGAGCCGCCTGTGCTACGGTTTATTCAAACCATCCAACTGCTCGAGTAGCACTTTTACAGAAGGCCGATCGGCAAGTGACTCACCCACATAAGCGAAGCGAACTTGCCCTTCCTTGTCGATGATGTAAGTCGCCGGCTTCGACAGATCTTTGCGAATACCCAATTGATCGACCGCCTTCAGTTCCACATCCAGCACAATCGGAAACGGGATTTTTTCTGGCGGCGTATCAAGCTTGTTCTTCACACTGACCGCGAAGTCTCGATGTCGCTGGCTGTCATCCGAAGTTTGAATCGGAAACACGATAACGACTTCCGCATCACGCTCGCCGAACTTCTTGTAGTTCGTCAGGAGTCGCGAAGTCTGGGTCGCACAATACAGGCACACCGAACCAGCAAAACCACGCGTGATGACTAAGACGACATGCTTCTTGCCACGAGAATCTGCGAGCGAATAGGTTTCGCCATTGATGTCGGTGAACGTCAATTCGGCGATGCCACTGTCGGTCGATGCATTGGTCTTCACATCGTCTTTGAACTGGATCTGGTGATAGTCTTGCCCGCCGTAAGCATCAAACGCTGTGACTGGTGCGACCGAAGATCCGCCACCGCAACCAGCAACAATGACCAACAACACGACCCAGTGTGGGCGCAACCAGGAGTTTTGGAATCTGTTCATGAATTGAACCTGACTTGAGAAAGAACCACCATTTATTCGAGTGGGGCGGGATCGTATCAAACTACTCAGCCGTTCCGAAGACTGGCAGCCGCAACGCAAGATTGCTTTGATGCTCGCCCAACAAGGGCTTCTGAGAACCCATGACAAGCCACTGACTAAGGACCACATCATGCTCCCCGGCATCAAGCAATTCGACCTTACCGGCAAGACTGCGATCATCACTGGTGGCTCAAAAGGACTTGGCCAAGCGATGGCGGAAGGACTGGCGTCTGCTGGCGCGAATCTGCTGATTACCAGCCGTAATGCCGAAGAGGCGGAGTCCGTTGCTGCGCAGATCACTGCAGAATACGGCGTCAAAGCCATTGGCATTTCGGCGAACGTCGCTGACCCCGATGCCGTGACGGCAATGGTGGAACGCGGTCTGCGCGAGTTCAATCAAATTGACATCCTGATCAACAACGCTGGCATCAATATTCGTGGTCCAATCGAAGAGCTGACCTACGAACAATTCAAACAGGTCAACGACATCAACACCGATGGCGTGTGGCTCTGCGCGCGTGCCGTCGTGCCGCACATGAAATCCCGGAAGTACGGCAAGATCGTGAACCTCGCCAGCACGCTGGGAGTCGTCGGCCTTGCCAATCGATCGCCCTATGCCGCCAGCAAAGGTGCGGTCGTCATGCTGACAAAGACTCTGGGACTTGAACTCGCGCCGTGGAACATCACCGTCAACGCGATCTGCCCCGGCCCATTTCTCACGCCGATGAATGTCCCGATTGCAGAAACTGAAGACGCCAAGAAAAACGTCGTGGGTGCCGTTGCCTTCAACCGCTGGGGCCGCATGGAAGAAATCCAAGGCGCCGCCATTTTCCTTGCCAGCAATGCATCGAGCTACATGACCGGCAGCTTAGTCACCGTCGATGGTGGCTGGACGGCACGCTGAGTGTTGTCCGAATCGCGACATTCAAAAACGATTTGACGGCTTTGGTATTATTCCGCTGATTACTGACTGAAATTAACTACGCGTTTGTTGGCCTTAACCGCAAAAAATGGAACCCGTATGACGGCAAGTCTGACAATTCTCGCGAGCGGCAGTTCGGGCAACACTGCACTTGTGGATTGCGAAGGCGAGCGTTGGCTTATTGATTTGGGTCTCGAACCGAAAGAGCTGGATGCTCGATTGGAAGATGCTGGCGTGAGTTGGTCGCAGATTAGAGGAGTGTTGATCACGCATCGGCACTCGGATCACTGGCGACCGAAGACGTTATCTCGCTGCTGGACTTCGCGGGTCCCAGTACATTGTCACCGCGACCATGCCGCTGCTTTACGGCTTAAATGCCCCGACTTCCGCGACATCGAGCAGTCACGGCTATTTCGACCGTTTGTTGGGGAACGTCTCATACCATTGTCTAAGAATTGGCGCTGTCGTCCGTTTCGTGTGCGTCATGATGGCGGTGCGACATTCGGATTTCGGTTTGAGGAAACGGGAGACAATGAAGTAACTCGCCCGTTGTCAGTCGCCGCCACGACACCGCGAGCGTTTGCTTACGTCGCCGATTTGGGTTGCTGGGACCAAACTGTCGCAGATCGATTGCTCGACATTGATCTGCTGGCTTTGGAGTTCAATCACGATCCGGAATTACTGCGAAACAGCAATCGTCCGCCGTGGTTAGTTCACCGCATTCTGGGTGACGAAGGACATCTCTCAAATGCTCAAGCCGCTGAGTTGGTCAGTGAGACATTGAAACGAGGAACTTCAAAGCGGCTGCAGCAGCTCGTACTGTTGCACATCAGTCATGAGTGCAATTCGTCCGAAATCGCTGCCGCGAGCGCTCGCGCCGCGTTGGGGAAATCCGGTTCCGACGCGAACGTCTTCGCTGCCGAACAACATCAACGCAGCCCGACGTTCGTCGTCGGCGAAGCAATGCACGACGAGAAGACCGGACGACTCGTGCAGGCGTCGTTGTTTTGAGAAACAAAGAGCAAATGCGACATTGACTAATAGGCATCGGTCGTTTGTTGTTGATTATTTTGCGCTGTCGTTCCCAATGATCAATGACCAACAAACAATATCCAAACATCTGACAAAGCGTTTTTATCGCCGAGCAAACTTTCTGAGAACTCCACATGCTCCGTCCGCTCGTCATCCTCAACGTCGTTGGCCTCACGCACGAGATGCTCGGAGCGAACACGCCGCACATTTCACGAGTCGCTGCAGACGGGTTTGGTCGACCGATGGGGACGGTGTTGCCGGCAGTGACTTGCTCGGCTCAAGCGACGCTGTTGACCGGTTCTTTGCCCCGTGAACATGGGATCGTAGCCAACGGCTGGTATTGGCGCGACCTTTCGGAAATCTTGTTTTGGCGACAGGCAAACCAGCTTGTGCGCGGTGAGCGGCTTTACGATGCGGCCAGGAAACGCGATCCGAAATACACCGTGGCGAAGCTATTTTGGTGGTTCAACATGTATGCCGATGTGAATTGGTCGGTGACGCCACGACCGAGTTATCCGGCAGATGGTCGCAAGGTGATGGACTCTTACAGCCAACCGACGGATTTGAAAGATCAACTGCAAGATCGGCTTGGCGTTTTTCCGTTGTTCAAGTTCTGGGGACCAGGTGCGGACATCAGTAGTACTCGGTGGATCGCCGATGCGAGCGTCGCGGTCATGCAGCAGCAGAGTCCGTCGCTGACTTTGGTCTACTTGCCGCATCTAGACTACAACCTGCAACGACTTGGTCGGCATGATCCGCTTATCGCCGCTGACGTCCGTGCCGTCGATGCTGAAGCAGGCAAAGTGATTGATGCCGCGAAGGCTCGCGGAGCGGATGTCGTTGTGCTGTCCGAGTACGCGATCACAGCCGTCAATCAACCGGTTCACATTAACCGTGTCCTTCGCGAACACGGCTACTTGGTCGTCCGACGTGAGATGCTCGGTTGGGAAACGCTCGATGCCGGCGCGTCACGTGCGTTCGCAGTCGCCGATCATCAAGTCGCTCATATTTACGTTCGACGTTCGGAAGACATCACTGCTGTCGCGGAATTGTTGCGAAAAACGCCGGGCGTTGACCGTGTCCTCAATCGCGATGCGCAAGCAGAGTTCGGCATTGATCACGAACGTTCCGGCGAGTTAGTCGTGATCGCCGCGCCGGCAGCGTGGTTCACATACTACTTCTGGCTCGACGACAGACTGGCCCCAGACTATGCCCGGACCGTCGATATTCATCGTAAACCGGGTTACGACCCTGTCGAACTGTTCGTCGATCCGCAGTTGCGGTGGCCCAAGCTTCGTGTCGCTGGACGATTGGCGCAAAAGTTACTCGGCTTCCGCTACTACATGGACGTTATCGGACTCGACGCATCCCTCGTTCAAGGAAGTCACGGTCGCTTGCCAACTCTCGGCCAGGAAGCTCGCGAAGCGCCGGTCTTTATCTGCTCCAACAAAGCGATCGAACAAGATGCGATCAGGATGGAAGCGGTGAAGGGGCTGCTATTGAAGATGCAGTTCGGAAGCTGATTCAACGACGTCCTGCTTAGCAGGCAACTCCATTTCAAACACGGTCTCGTTGGCATCACGCCTCCACGACAGCTTGCCGTTGTGAGTCTCTAGAATTTGTTTTGCGACGGCCAATCCAAGTCCAGTTCCTTCGGGTTTGTCTGTGACGAACGGCTCGAAGAGTTGAGCGGCGATTGAGGCATTCGGACCGGGACCGTTGTCGATGATGCGAAGGCGAACTTGGTCAATGTCGGTCCGATCAAGTTCAATCCGAACGCGCGCAGTCGCGTTTGATTGAACGGCAGCGTCAATTCCGTTGAGCAGCAGATTGACCAACAACTCTTGAAGCTCTTCGCGATCGCCGACAACAACGAAGGGCGAGACCGGCGGCGACCATTCCAACTCAACGCCGACATGCCGAGCACGCGGGCGGATCAGAGATAAGACGTCATCGATCAACAGTGGCAGAGAGACTTCTTTTCGTTCGGTCGGACGCGGTGCTTCATTACGTCCGGCACCGAGCTTCAAGAATCGTTGTAAGTATGATTCCATCAAGGTGATCTGCTGCAACGCCATCTCCATTGACTCGGCGCTCGTACCAAGCGGGCATTCGCGAACGTGCAACTGCAGCGCCATGCGTGCCCCTGTCAGCCAGTTTCGCAACTGATGAGCCAGCCCCGCTCCCAATTGGCCGAGCGTTTTGAGTCGCTCGTTTCGCCGAACCTGTTGTTCGTAGCGTGTCAGTTGCTCGACCATGCGATTGATCGACTGTGTGAGATCACGTAGTTCGTCATCGCGTGTTGGTAGTTGCATCGGTTGGAAAACACCATTCGCAATCTCTTCCGACTGTCGGCTGAGCTGGGCAATCGGTCGAACAAAATGCCGTGCCCACCAAGTTGTGAGCACGACGGCGATTAGCGCGGTCACACCGCCAGCAATTATCGGAGGCACGATTGCTCCGCGCGTCGCGGTCCACCAGCGATCCTCCGGATACAGCACCAATAACGACAGTGGTCGAGTCCCAGTTCTTCGTAGTGGCACGTTTGCTGTGAGGTAACTGCGGCCCTGAATCACCAATGTCGGGTTGCGAGACAGATCAGAAAGCGGCCCGGTTTCTGGAACTCGCTTCAGTTGTTCGCGGCTTGAGTCGTCCAAAGGCAAAGTGGCTGACTGCACCAATTGCTGTTGATCCCAGACGACAAAGTCGGCCCCCGAAAGGCCAGCCATTTTTTGCAAAACACGTTCTTGTAACGGAAAGCTAACGTCGGTCAGCGTTGCCACGACGCGACCTAAGCGATCAGTCTCCTCTCGTCGCGCCCACGAACTGCCAACCCATGCACTCACACTGCTGGAAAGAACGCTGGACACAACGACGACCAGCAGCATTGGTGCGAGCAATTGTCGTTGTATGGACCAGCGCATGTGGTTCCCCTAAAGGTCAGACCGGATTGAAGTTGATGAATCTCCAGAGTTCGTCATACGACGTCATACGTTTGCGGACAGCGCACTCTGATCGAACTCGACTCGATGAGTCAGTAGCCGTGCGATGGCGCGAGTCAGCCCATTGGCTGTCGAAGTGCCGGGATGATCAATCGGAATGGCGGCATGCGGTTGATCGCGGAGAATGGTGTCGATCCATGTGCTACATGACGCTCGCGGCCCGATCGTCAGAAAGAGTCGTGCGTCTCCTGAATAGGCAGACTCGACAATCTGTGGAAAATCGACGGTGCCACACAACGTGTTGGTGATGCAACCCGCTACGGATTTAATGTGGTGTGGCACCTTGAGAAACGGTGCCTGTGACACGAAATCGATAGCTGGACGCTGAGCGACTTCCAGAGAATAGGCTTGCTTGAGTTCTTCCCGCAGAGGATGCAGCGGCTCGGCGTGAAACGCGAAGGCGACCGGTTGCTCGGTCACGGCGCACGACAGTTGCTCACGCAGACGGGCCACCTCGCTCGCTCGACCAAGCACAACGACTTCGTTCGGAGTGTTGATATGCGTCATGTAAACGGCGATTCCTGCATCGATCGCCTGGAGAATTCGATCTGGACCAGCGCTGATGACGAGCGTTTGCCATTCGTCGGTTGAGGTCTGAGACTCAAGCGGACGGAGGTTGACGCAGGAACGCAAGACGTCCCATTTTCGAATACGTTCCAAGAGCATTTCTGGATGGAGCCACGTTCCTAACGAGGCGAACATTGAAATCTCGCCGAGCGAATAGCCAAGGGCCATCGTCGGATGAATGCGATAGTGGTTACGCAGGACATGCGTGAAAGCGTACGTCAGCAGGACGCCGAGCTCTCCCAAAGCGACCGCGTCTGCGAACAGGGCTGCGATCTCATCAGTTGTGGTGGGAGCACGAGTGGCCTTGATCGGATCACCGCCAATGAGTTGCTCCAAGTGTTGTCGAGTTTCGGGATACTCTGTCAGCAGAGTGTCGGCAAAGCCGGGATAGATGCTGGCGATCCCCGGATAGACGAACGCCAATCGCCCGGTTGGTCCTAACGGAATAGATGCCAGACAGCTTCCCGCGGGAGTTCGCCATTCTCGGCCCGTCTCCCAATACGTCCGAAACGACTTGAGGCAGGCTGACGCTTCTCGAACCAGATTCTCTGCCGTGTTGGCGACGAGCGCTAAGCAGTAAGGGGATACTCGCTGCAGGCTGTTGTCAGACCACGCACTCGCCGCGAGCCGATCGAGATGCGTGGTCCGTGTGGTTTCAGTAGTCAGCCTGGCTAGCAAGTTGGGAAGCTGACCGACGTCATCAAACGGGACAGGAATAATTTGGAGGCCAAGGTCAGTCATAATTTTTGCTGATCACTCAAGCGAATACTTTTCACCGCGAAGGTGCAAAGAACGCGAAGGGGACCAAAATGGGGTTCAATCGAACTTAGTTTGGAACACTTCAGAGATCACCAGCACGTTCTCATTATCTCTTCGCACCTTTGCGGTGGAACCTCCGCATCAAGTCGCTTCGTTTGAGTGATTAGCCCTTAGGCACAGCTCGCAGGCCGAAGCGTTCCGATTGATAAATGCGGATGTTATCGGCCCAAAGAAAACCTTCGGCGATGGCGTAAAGGCCGCGGTCATCGTGGCCGAATTCCAAAATGTCGAGTTCAACAATAACTCGCTCAGTCGTCGGGACGACTTGGCCACGGTACTTCCACTTCAACTCGTCGCCCAATCGGACTGATTCAAATTCGGGATTCGGGACGTCAACCAGTTGGTCGGATTGCATCATGAAGTACTGCAAGACGTTCAACATCGCTTGCAAGCCGAGTGATCCAGGCTGCACCGGGTCTTGGAAGAAGTGGGCTTTAAAGTACCAATTTGACGGATCGATTTTTTGTTCTGCACGAATGCGACCTTTGCCAGCTTTGCCTCCCTTCGGCCAAAAGCCCGTGACGGAATCGACCATGCGCAGCATCGGGCCGGGTCCGTTTTGGAAAGTCGCGTCTTGCAGATTCCATTGCACATCTGACGAACGAGTTCGTTCGGTTCGTGCAGAATCATCGGTCGGGACACCGACTTGATCGGCAAGTGCTTGTTCGGTGAAGAATCCAAATGACGTTTCAAATTCACTCACAAGTTGGTTGTTCTGATGGCAGACCGTCGTGAAGTGCATGATCGAAATTGACCCAAACTGCGAACTGCGCGTGAGTGTGACTTTCGTGCTGATTGGACCAGAATCGGGGAGGACATCGTGATGCACGACGCCGCGACCATCGAGGTTGCGGAACCGCAAGTCAGTTGCCGCACGAACTGGAACTCCCGTGAAACTCGCGAGCCATCCGCAGGGTTGCAGATTGACCTCCAACAAAACGGAGAACGGCATTCCCGGTCCGCCAGCTTGATCGTAGTACCAATCGTTTTGAGGTACGTCGTATTCGCAGACGATACTCGCACCCACCTGAACTTCACCCGGCTGTCCCGTTATGTCCATGATCCGTGACATAAAGTGGTAAGGCGGTCCTGGCAGTCGTGGCCCCCGGCGATGACCATCGAAGACGCGATACATCGAACCGAATACAGCGGAAGGTTTTCCCCAAGCACAGGCCAGTAATGCTTGGTAATCACCGCGAACATCCCCGACCGTCGCAAACTCGCCGGGCGTTGACGTTAGACTCAAGAGTTCCGGTCGACTGTACATCGGCCAGTCTGGTTTCAGCTGCAGGCCCAATCGTTTGCAATGAAATGATCGGATTCCATCGACGATGCAAATGACTTCCGCAAAGAGCGTTGGTTCTGTGCCATCTTGCAATTCGTGAACGATTACTTCGTAGGTCAGTTCCTTTGATTCGGGAATGATCTGGCCGCGGCAGCTCAGGTTGTATTCTTCGTCACGTACCAACTCGAACCGCCATCCATCGCGATCGAGCGTGAAACCGGCTGCTGTGAGATAGAACGCCATCGCTTGCAAGCAGCCTTCAAACACGAACGTTCCCGGCATGCACGGATCGTTCTTGAAGTGACCTTGGAAGCCGCAGCGTTCTTCTCGAACTGTCGCGCGCGCTTTCAAATAGCCGCGACCGTTGCGACCTCCTCGGAAGTCGAGTTCGGTCACTTCGTCGAGCAACCGTTGCCTTGGACTCGTGATTGTTGGCGTCCGGACGTGTGTTCCTACGTGCTTGAATTGGGAACCGAAGCAACGTACCAAGTCTCCGAGATAGAACGCTTCCAATTGCGAATCTGAATAGCTCGGAGCGACATCTGGGACCGGAAGCTTTACGCAATGATTTGCTGGAATAGCCGTGGCTGCTGTTTGGTCAAGAATGGCTCCCGATGTGTTGCGAAGTTCTTCATCGGTGAAAAATCCTGCCTGGCCATCGCGTACTGTCAAACGAATTTCGCCATTTACCCAGCAGTCGTAATGGAAGAAGAAGAGCCGCACGTCGCCTTGCCGCGCGTGTCCATCGATCACGATTTGATATCGCAGCGTATCTCCCGGACGCGGTGGCTCACCGTGGTATTTCAATCGACAGCCGAGCAATCGGTAGACGCGCCGATCTTTGTTGAGGAAGTCGGCTCCCATCCACGAAATGAGCATGAGGTCGGCTTGCCCTGCTTCGATCATCGTCCCTGACGAGATCGCGCCGTTGTGGACATACCATGCATCCCACTTGATGTCGGTTTCAGTCCAGATCGTTCCCTTGCCCAACAAGCCCGGTTCCGCGTCAATCCCGGCGACTCGTTCGCACAGCAACCACGGCGGCTGAGGCATGCGGCATTGGCGGACGAAGTCATCTTGTTGCGCAAACAACGGGCCAAAAATTTCCGAGATGCGTCCGCTCGAATGCGTGAGCAACTGCTGGCGATCAAACTTCGGACCACGAGGCGTTTGCAGAGGCCAAACTCTTGAGAGTTCGTTGTTCGATGATTTTGGTGAGTTCGCAGATGTTTGAGCCGAAGCGGTGTGGGGCGGGGCGATTTGTTTTTGCGGCGGAGGTTGTATAGGTGCGTGAATTGCGGCTGGTACGTTGATTTGTGATGCCGGGTTGACGGTTGCGGAGCGTTCGGAATGGAATCCCAACCTGCTACTGGAGGGCGTTGCCTTGGCGGCGATCGGGGTTGATCCGAATTGGCTGTGCAACCTCAAGAATTGCTGATGAGCAACGTTCATTTGCTCTAAGAACTGCCGATGCAATTCGGCCATTTGCTGCACTCGGCCAAGACGCGGATCGAGCCGCGTTTCTGTGCGAGGAGCAGAACTGAGCTTCGGTGATGGTTCATGGCTGACGCTGCGAGGTTGCGGTCGTTCTCGTTCGACGACTGCGACGGGAGCGGTGCGGAAACCGTCGTCGGAAAAATCGAGAACGGAAGGCAACTGCGGCGCGCGTGGCATGGCTTGGAGTGACGGCATGACCGGCGATTCCACTTTCTGAGAAAAGGCACCCGCTGCATCACCGGAGCGTGACGACAGGCGGACAAGAGGCCAATGCGCTGGGAACTCCAGCGTTGATGATGAAGAGGTCGAAGCACCAGTTTGCGGCAGACATAGGAGCGATCGAATTCTCGCATTCAGCACTTCAACATCGATCGGCACACCGGCCGCTGCGAGTCGTGTGACGGCTTGCGTCACTTGCTCCAGCGAGTTGCGACCGGAGTGATCGAACGAGACGCAAAGGTGTTCTCGCTCGCCAAGGATTTCGTCGATCCAGCGCGAACAAAGATCTCGCGGCCCCAATTCCACGAACACGCGGACGTCATCGGCCCAGGCACACTCAATGATCTTGGGGAAGTCCACGGTCTGCACGGCTTGCTGCAAGATTGCCTCCGCAGCCGCTTCGCTTGTCGGTGCGTAATCTCGCCCTGGTCCGTTTCCGTAAACTCGGCCGCGAACGGCAGAAGTTGTCGGGAGTGTATGAACTTGTTTCCAAAGTGCGGCCACTTGAGCCAACTCCGGAACATGTACGGCTAAGCGATAGTCCGACTCAACCGCTTCAGTGGTACCGATTCGCTGAATGACTCGACGACAGCCAGCCGCATCTCCCGCGATCATGCAGTCGCGTGGACTACAAATCATGGCGAGATGCACTCGTGGTTCATTGGCCAGAGCTTGTCGGACAGCATCCAACGGCGCGCGAACTAAGAAGCTCGTCCACTCGACCGGTTCGTTTGGACTCAACCCCCATGCTGTGCGAACAGATTCAAACTGACCACCCACGTGTCGCGTGAATAACTCCTCGGTTTCAAGCCGTTGGAGCAGTTCGCCCATATCGGACCACGCTCCGCTAGCCATCAAAGCGTTTGATTCGCCGGAAGAGATGCCGAGGTAGGCCGCTGGCGTTAATTTCAAAATGTGTTGAGCCATCAACACATGAAATTGGCTCAACAACGATGCGCCGTGAAGTCGTTGCTGCACTGTCCGCGTTGCGGAAATCTGTTGTGGATCGAACCAGTCAGCCGAAGCAGCCATCGTTGGACATTGTTGGATCAACTGTTCCCACACTTCTGGAAACGCCCACAACAACTCTTTGCCCATTCCCGGATAAGCGGCTGCGGCCGAGCCAAACACAAAGGCGACATCGCCACTTTGTGTTTTCGATCCGATTGCTGGATGCGCTTGTGGGACACGGTCACTGACGATCGGTGTGGCCGTCGATTGGGCTGCCACGCTCAAACGGACTTGTGATCGACCACCTCCCAAAGCATCAATGGTCAGAGTCGCACTGCGAGCGCAGCTCCTTTTGAGCCACGGCCAAAGTCCTGAATGCGGAAATGTGTTGTGATGCAGCGCAGATGCCGTCGCCGCGACCTGGAGCAATCCCGACGCCGCATGAGCATGACCGAATCGCGACGTGAGCTGACTTTGAATTTGACTAAGCGTTGAGTCTTCCGCAGATGTTGGCGTCGATGACGGTTCAATCATTGCGATGATCGTGTCGCCATCTCGAACAGCGTCGCACTGTCGCTTTAAGACAAGTGCCACAGCCGCATCGCCTGGCGTCCGCTTTGACGCATCGAGCACTTTGGCGGCAATGTGCTCATGCAACGGCTCACAACAAAGATCGACCGCGCAGACAACAGCACAATCGAGTTCATTGTTTCTCAACGCATGAGCGGCAATCTCAAGCGCTCTCACTCCGGATAGTTCATCGGCAGAGATAGTGAATCCCGGTCCGTGGAAATCGAGCTGGATGTTGATTCGATTGGCCGGAATGTTCGGCATCGATCCCAGGACGATCGCTGAATCGACTGATGGGACGCCGGATTCCATGTCTTTGGAAGAATCAACGGTTCGAGCGTCATTGATTCCAAATCGAGTTGCTTGCGAATCAACCTGCATACCAACGAAAGCCCCGGTTCGCTCCTTCGGAAGTTGAACATTGCGGACCGCGTCCATCGCAACCTTGAGTACGGCCAACTGCTGTGGAAGCGCTCGTCGCAAATCTTGTGGTGGAAATCGGAGTCCACGAGCGTCGAGTTGAATCGCCTGCATTGGTTGTGGAGAAGCATCTCCAACCACAGTTCCCAACAGCCCTGATAAGAAATCAGAGGTGTCTTTTCCTGTTGAGACTTGGGTTGCGAGCCCGACGATGGCAAGCGGTTGATCAGAAGTTGTGAGTGATGTTGTCGGTGTACTTGCCGCTCGAATGTTTAACTGAGTCGGCAACCACTCTTCGACGATCATGTGTGCGTTGCAGCCGCCGAAGCCAAACGCACTAACGGCAGCTCGACGAGGGCCGGTCTGTTGCTTCCAAGGTCGAACGTCTTGAATCAATTCGAGCGAACCGGCTGCCAATTCACTTCGCAATGGGCCACTGTCTGCGTTCGGCAGAAGCTCACCATGTTTAAGTGCCGCAAGTACCTTCAACAGCCCCGCACCGCCTGCTGCTGCCAGAAGATGGCCCATGTTGGATTTCAGTGATCCGATGGCCAGAGGCTTGTTGGTGCCGAAGACTTCCCGCAGGCTCGCCAGTTCAATGCCGTCACCGAGTAGCGTGCCCGTTGCATGACATTCGACGAACGAAATCTCTGAGGGATCAATCGCCGCATTTTTGTACGCCTGCCGAATCGCTCGAATCTGCCCAGGACTATCGGGTGACAGGAGTCCCCCGGCTGAGCCATCGTTCGATAGGCCAATGCCACGGATGACACCCAGGATTTCGTCGCCGTGAGCGATCGCATCATCAAGTCGTTTGAGCCCAACAACCACGGCACCTTCTGCCGGGACAAGTCCATCGGCTTGTTGACCAAAAGGCAAACTGCGACCACTTTGACTGAGTGCTTTGAGCGCCGTGAATCCGATGTGAATAAAAAAATCGTCCACGGCTGCGACACCACCAGCCAGCACGAGGTCAGCTTGTCCGCGATGAAGTTCATCGCAGGCCAACTTGATGGCGTAGAGCGACGACGCACAAGCGGCGTCTAAGCAATAGGCGTTGCCACCCAATTGCAAGTAGTTCGCGGTGACTGTGGCGATCTGCGACGAGTGAAATCGATTGCGTGGATCAAACGTCGTTTTCGATTCTGCAGAAGGGCTGCCTGCCTGCTGTTGCCAGTAGGATTTCGAAAGTCGAACGAGTTCTGCTGACGGATAGCTGAGGTTGCCCAAAATCAGCGAAGTCCGTCCGTTGATCCCTGAGCCGCGCACCGCACGGAAAGCTTCGCACGCAGCGTGTAAAGTCCATAGAAAGACTGGATCGAGTTTATCGACGTCTGGAATTCGACCATCAAATGCATGTGGATCGAAAACCGAATCAAATCCATGAACGTAGCCACCTCGATCAGACACGACAGTACCAACTCGACCGCTCGAATCGATTCGACTGCGCGGGTCCACTTCCCAACGATCGCGTGCAACGCTGCGAATGGCAGTGCGACGTTCGCGGATCAACCGGTAGAGGGCGTCGGGATTCAAGGCATCGGGTAGAACACACGCTTGAGCGACGATGGCTATCGGAGGGATACTCATGCTCGGTGGCCCCGCGCATCCAGATGCAGAACCATCTCTAAATTTTCCAATTCGGCGACAACTTCATTCGATTCGGAAAGGATGCGAATGTCGAAGTGATTCGCGTGCCGTGACTGATGGCGGAGACGAACTTCGCAACTCATCGGCGTTTCTTGCGGTCGGATGTAACCGCGATAAGTTCCTACGCTCATCGGGATCGAAGTCTTCCCGCTGCTTTGAACGCCCCACAACAACGCCAACTGGATCGCCCCATCGAGCACCACCGGCTGCGTTTGCCACGGGCCGTGCGGCCAAGTGGTCCGGCCACTCAATTGCATCGTTGCTGCACCACCTTCGTCGCCAAGTGCATCGAGCGATTTGATGACATGAAAGTCCGGGCCATGAAAGAGTTGGTCGTAGACGTGCTCGACGGACCACGGCCAAGTCTTGCCATTCTTCATTCGGGACCAATTCAGTTGCGGTTCTGATTGCTCTAATGGACCAGAGAGTTCTGCGATGCAACGATAATGCTTCACGCCTCGAACATCGGTCAGTTCCAGTTGAATGGTCGATGCATCGATTGGCTCTGACACGATCCGCAAGTTTTGACCGCGATCGAGGTCATGCAGCAAAATTCCCTTCAACACTTTGACGTCGCGAATGGCGATCACCGCTCGGCCCGGATTCAGCGATTGTGCCGCTCGATGAAACCATTCCACAGCTAACACCACAGGGACTACGGGCACGTCTTCGATGCAATGACTGTCGAGAAACGGATACCGAGTTCGATTGACCCTCAGGTCCAGTGCGTTCTTCGGTGCCGTTGAATTCCCCAATGAGTCAGCAGCCTCACCGGCGACGACGACCACTTCGGCATGTCGATCTTGAGGGTGCAGCAACTCGTTGGCAAAAACTTGACCACCTCCAACGAGCGGAATCAGCGAGACGCCACGCTGCGCGAACATCGCTTTCAAGCCGGGCGTGACCATTCCGCCGTCCCACGGTCCCCAATTGAAGGACTTCACCAAGCAGGCTTGGCCGCGTCGTTTTTGTTCACTGGCAGCGAGCTTGTTAAGGATTTCATTCGCTGCCGCGTAATCGCATTGCCCGACGTTTCCAAACCGTGCGGCGACGGATGAAAAGAGTGCGATCAAGCTCAACGGATGCTCGCGAGTTGCATCGAGCAGATGTCGCAACCCCGTGACCTTCGTTCGTAGCACGCTATCGAATTGCTCGTCCGTTTTGTCTTCGACTCGACGGTCAGCCAGGACTCCGGCAGCATGAATCAGGCCGCTAATCGGACCCCATTTCTTGCGCACGTTTTGCAGAGCAGTCTGCAATTTGGCGGCATCCAAAAGATCCACATCCAAGTAGCAGACTTCCGATCCCGCCTTCTCCAATGCGGCGATGTTGGCGCGTACTTCACGCTGAGTGAGGACTCGCTGCACGTCACGCTCAACATCGGACAAAGCCGGTCGGCCCTTGCTTCGATCATTTAAACGAGCTTGCTTCAGATCATTTGTTCGTTCGACTCCTGTTGCCCATGTTGGCTCTGTTTCTAACGCGGTCCGCCCCAGCAAAATGAATTTGCAGCGGACGCCTGCGGCCAGTTCTCGCAACGCGTGTGCTGTAACTCCGCGAGCACCGCCGGAAACGACAACCACTGCTCCGTCTCTCAAACTGGGCGCGAGTGTTTTCGTGCTGCCGTTTTGTGATGAACGATCTCCGCTCGTGGCACATCGCAACGTCGATCGTCGACCATCGGCAGACAATCCGATTTCGACTTCGGGGCCGGCAAACAGCAACTCATCGATAAGCCGATCGGCGAGTTCAGTCGGAGTGAGCCCTTTCGTTTCCAGATCGATTGCTTTAACTGATGAGCCCGGCCATTCGTGCGACAGAGTCTTGATCAGGCCACTGAGCCCGGCCAGAAAAACCTCCGGTCCTTGGCACCCATCGACGCCAAGTCGACCGCCAGTGTTCTGCACGGTAACGAAGAGACGATTCGCGGGAGCACCGATTCGGGCCATAGTCCGTGCCGTCTGGAACGCTGACCGCACGATGTCGAGTGCTTGCTCCGGTTGTGCGATATCAGCCAAGCCATCGAGATGAATGACCTGCCGAGCATTGTCCGGCAATGTCGCCACGATGCGCGCGGTAATTCCTTGTTGAGCGAGTCGCTGCTGAAGTTCGGCCGCGACTTTCGTCACACGGCCTTGTGGGTTCTTAACGAATAACAACAACTCTTCGGAGGAGTCCAACGCACTCACGGCAAAGCAACCGGGCGGAGCATCAACCAACAACACCGGAAAACGGTTCACGACTGCTGGCCGATCGACGTCAGCAGCCTGGGCTGGCTCCGCAGAACCTTTCAGGGGACCGCCCCCGCCGACGTGTGCTTCAATGACCCGCAATATGTCGGCCAGAGTTCGCAGCCCACCGATTACTGATGAGTCCATGTCTTGAAGCTGTGGCACTCGATCGACCAGTTCGCTCAGGATTTCGACTCGCTTGATGGAGTCGATGCCCAAGCCCGATTCAATTTCCATATCCAATTCGAGCACATCGCTAGGATAGCCGGTCTTCTCGGCCACAACCGCCAGCAACAACTTTGAGAGATCAACCGCAGCAGGCGACGCCGAAGCACGAGTTGTTTGTTGATGCGATACGGTCGTAGCAGCGACCGAGACCGCTGGCTTTTGTGCGACCTGATTTGGTGACTCTAGCTGCGGTGCTGATTGCTGGATCATTTCGAGAATCTCGCGCAGCGTTCGCAGTCCACCGATTTGTGACGTCTCGACAGCGGCCAGCGACGGAATTCGCTCGACGAGCGTGCTCAGGATTTCGACGCGTTTGATCGAGTCGATGCCGAGGTCTGCTTCCAACTGCATGTCGAGTTCAAGCACTTCGGCGGGATAGCCGGTCTTTTCCGCGACGACCGCGAGCATCAACTTGACGAAGTCCGCACCGGTTGGAGGTGCGGGGATGCGAGATGTTGGCTGATGAACGGACTGGCTTTGGGGTGCTGATTGCTCCGATGGTGCTGATTGCTGGACCATTTCCAGAATCTCTCGCAACGTTCTCAGGCCACCGATTTGTGATGTTTCAACGGCAGCCAGAGCTGGAATTCGTTCGACCAACGCGCTCAGGATTTCAACCCGCTTGATGGAGTCGATGCCGAGGTCTGATTCCAACTGCATGTCGAGTTCAAGGACTTCGGCAGGATAGCCAGTCTTCTCAGCGACGACTGCCAGCAATGTCTGGCGCGCATCTGCGGTCGATGAACTCGCACTTGGCAAGTGAGTGGCAACCGGCGCTGTTGTTGATGAATGAGAAGCGTTCGTCCCGCCGCTGGCACGAGGAACTGCTGTGGCTGGTGCCGAATGGTTGATGAGATCTAAGACCTCGCGAAGTGTCCGAAGGCCGCCGATCTGTGATGTTTCAACTTCTGCGAACGCCGGAATCCGTTCGACCAAAGCGCTGAGGATTTCCACTCGCTTGATCGAGTCGATCCCCAAGTCGGACTCCATGTGCATGTCCAACTCCAACACTTCGGTGGGATAGCCGGTCTTCTCGGCCACGACTTCTAAAAGCAGACCACTGAAGTCAATCGTCTCAGCGGCTGGGGCGCTGGCTGGTTGTGATGCGAAGGACTGCGGCACTTCAACCGGCGTTGAATGGATCGCTTGTTCGCGAACCGCTGGGCGAACGGTATAGGCTGGAGCCGAATGTGACGGCTGATTCTGACTCGGCGCCCCGACATTGTTTGTATACGCGGGGAACGACGAGACATTCATTGGTTGCGTGTCAGCAACCGCAAACGGTGCAGCGGAAAACTGCGGGGTAGAGACCGCTATGCCGGGCATGTCCGACGGGCTAAACGAATTCTGCATGGCCTGGAAGAATGCTTGATGGCTCGCGGTCATTGCCTGAAGGAACGTTTGATGGGCGGATGCCGTTTGTCGTGAAATCTCATCGAAGGCGGGGCTGTATTCCGGCGTGTTATGACTCATGGCAGTTGGTGTTTCGAATGATGAAGGCGGAATTGAAAGCGGCTGGGCGAGCGGCTGCGAAACATAAGTCGCAGCAACACTCGGTGATTCAGCGTTGAAAGAATTCAGCATTGGTTCCGCAGCACGGATCTCTGCGGCGCGAGGCTTTGGAGGCAATCCCGGTTGCGGAGGAACGGCGTTCGCGGGATATGGCTTTCCGTAGTTTGACCCGCAGATCATGATGTCGTGCGGTTTCGGAGCCTCAGGACCGTTGCTCGTCGGCACTTCATCCCAAAGTTTTGTGAAGTCGAGTGACACACCTTCCACAAAGAGTTGTGCGAGCGCGTGCCAGAACTGAGTCACGCCGTGAGCACCGCGTCGGTTCACTGCGACGGCAAGGTGCGGCCGTCCGGTCAGACACTGTCCGACCAATTTCGTGAGGACGTCTTGTGGACCGACTTCGACGAAGACCCGCACGCCGCGGTCATACATCCGTTCGACGATCTCTTGGAAACGGACCGGTTCGTGAAGCTGACGTGAAAGCAGCGTCGATAGTGTCTGCGGATCGTCGTGCTGCATCGCATCGACATTGCAGAACACCGGTTGCTTGGCTTTGTGGAATGATTCTTTTTGCAGCAGATCACGAAACGATTCAGAGGCAGCAGACATCTGCGGTGAATGGAATGCGTGTGCGACTTGTAATCGCTGGCACGTGATGTGTTGCTCGGTCAATGACTGTTCGAACTTTTGAATTGCGTCCAGTTCGCCAGAGATGACGACCTGTCGCGGTGAGTTGTGATTGGCCACGACCAAGCCGGGGGGCAATGGTTTTGATAAGAGCGACCGCGATTCATCGGTCAGCAGAACGGCCAACATGCCGCCCGGTGTGGTGACGGTGTCGTTCATGATCTCGCCGCGCCGTCGAGCGAGTTTCACAAACGTGGAGTCATCGATCACGCCTGTCGCGCAGAACGCCGTCAATTCGCCGAAGCTATGGCCAGCAACACAATCGGGAGTGACTCCCGCGGCTCGCAATAATTGCAAGTAGGACAAACTGCAAACACCAATCGCAGGCTGAGCCCACTCGGTCGATTGGAGGCGTTGTTGTTGTGAGTTACGTGTTTCTTCAATGAATGTTGTGGGCGGGAAGGCGATGTCGTGCAGTGGCAATTGCTCGGCCGCTTTGTCCCAAGTTTCGCGAGCGGCCTCGAAATTCAGTGCCAGGTCCGCACCCATGCCGATGAACTGGCTCCCTTGGCCGGGGAACAAGAAGCTGATTTGGCCGTCGGTCTTGTCCGCTTGTTGACAGTAAATGCCTGAAGGATCTTTGATTGGCAACTTGGCATCAGCGATGAGCGATTTGGCTCGACGCAGCTTCTCGGCAGCCTGTGTGCCATTTTCGGCAATGACCGCCAAACGCAATGACGACGAGCGATCGAACTTCTGTTGCGTTTCAAATGCCAAACGCTGAAACGTCTCCGGGTGAATGGCTGAACTCGCTGCATTAACGAGTTCATCGACTTGCTTCAGCAAGCTGTCGCTGGAGCCCGCTGCCAGCACAAACAGTTCGCTCGGTGCCGTGCGGAACTTGGCGGGACGAGCGGCGGGGCCGGTGTACTCTTCCAGTGCCACGTGAAAATTGCTGCCGCCAAATCCGAATGAGCTAACGCCAGCTCGGCGTGGATGCTCCGAATTGCGAATCCAAGGACGCATCTCTGTATTGAGATAAAACGGACTCGATTCAATCTTCATTTCAGATTGAGGTCGTTCCACTTTCGCAGTCGGCGGAAGCACTTTGTGATGCAGAGCCATCACGGCCTTAAACATTCCAGCAGAACCGGCGGCGGCTTTCGTGTGGCCGATTTGCGACTTCACCGAACCGAGCGCGCACCAGTTCGTGGGATTGGCTTCGTCGGCAACTTCCGAGAAGACCATACGCAGACCTTCAAATTCCGCGCGATCACCCACGCGAGTTGCGGTCCCGTGAGCTTCAATCAATTCAACTGTACGAGGTGAGAAGTCAGCCGCTTCGTAGGCGCGTCGAAGCGCGCGAGCCTGACCATCTGGCCGCGGCGCGTATACGCTTTTGGCTCGACCATCTGAAGAACTACCGAGCCCAGCGATCAACGCGTAGACATGATCGCCGTCGCGTTCGGCATCAGCCAATCGCTTGAGTGCGAACATTGCGATCCCTTCGCCCAGGATCGTTCCGTCAGCGGCGTCAGAGAACGGTCGGCAATCACCTGTCGGCGACAACGCCGGAGTCTTACTAAAGCATAGAAACATCAGTGGGTCGTTGAGCGTATCGACGCCACCTGCAATGACCATGTCTGCTTGACCAAGCTGCAATTCGTTGATCGCCATCGACACGGCTGCAAGTGAACCAGCGCAGGCTGCATCGACAACACAGTTGGTCCCTCCCAAGTCAAAGCGATTTGCAATGCGTCCCGCGACAACGTTGCCGAGCAAACCAGGGAACGTGCTTTCTTGCCAAGGCACGAATTCGTCAGCAATTTGCACGCAGGCCGCTTCGATTTGCTCTTCTGCAAAACCTTGCTTGCGCAATCCGTTGGCCCATTGACCATGCGCCATGCGGCCAGACATGTGGGCCGTGAGTTCGGTCGTTCCGGCGACACCCAGGATGATGCCGACGCGTTCGAGATTCATCTTCTCCGCGCCACCAGCGTCTTTGAGCACGCGATCAGCCAGCATCAACGAAAGAAGTTGAGAAGTATCCGTCGCTGGAATGATCGACGGAGGAATGCCGTAAGCGAGCGGATTGAACGGCACTTCGGGCAAGAAGGCTCCGCGCTGACAATACGTTCGATCCGGTGTCTTCGGATCGGCGGCGTAATAATCACTGGCCAGCCAGTGTGACGCCGGGACCTCACAGGTGAGGTCTTTGGCGGCGACGATGTTTCGCCAAAATGTGGGGACAGTTGGTGAACCTGGAAAGAGCGCACTTAGACCAACAATCGCGATCGGATTCTTATTCACTGAAATCTGCCTTATTTGAATGTTGTCTGTCGCTCAATCAGCCGGAACGCGCTAGCGTCCGGTTCAGCGGAATCTTCAAAAACCAGAAGCTATCGCGTTCCGGCTATTTGCGGTGTTATTAGTTTACGAAATCGGATCAAGGAGTGCCTGTCACATCAAACGGGCGGGGACGAAAGCTAAATGCTTCTGCTGGAACCGCGACGCCGAAGCTGCGGAATTGTTGCGCGCGAGTGATCACCGCTGCCCCTTCCATCAAGTTTAAACCGATCTGCACCACGCCGCGGTTTTCAACAGGTTCGAGGAACGAGCCACGAACCCAATCGTTGAAGGCCCCCATCGCCGGACCACACCATACTTGAAAGTCGATCGCTCGTCCCGGTGCTCCTTCAATTGCCCAACGACTTGCCTTACCCAAATACCAACGAAACGCCAACGCCATGCGATGATGCGGGTCTCGATCCGCTCGTTCCGCTTCACGCGGTTCGCGACCGTGCCAGAATTCGCGAGTCTCTTTCCAGACGGCGTCAAACGGCTGACGAAACATCTGCGTTTCGATTTCTTTCTGCACGGTTGCGGGGACCGCGTCCCACGAATCGTAGTCGCGATAAACGTCGAACAGCCGAGCACCTCTCGATGCGAACAACGTCCCTCGTTTGAGGACTTGCACGCGGACGCCCATTTCAAACATGTCAGCCGCCGGAGCCATCGTCACGTCTGCGAGTCCTGCTCCCGCCAACATGCGTCGCGCTTCCAGCGAAATTCCGGCTTCGTTGGCGGACTGATTCACAGAACCGGTGAGCACATACGCCGCACCGAGTGCAAATGCCGATGCGACCGCTGACGGAGTTCCCAATCCTCCGGCCGCTCCGATTCGTACCGGATTTGTGTAACGCAGTTCTCGCACGATGTCGTCACGCAATCGCATCAACGATGAGAGCAACGCGCCCAAAGGACGATTGTCGGTATGGCCTCCGGAGTCAGCTTCCGCCGTGATGTCTTCTGCCACCGGTAGTTGGGCGGCTAATTGTGCTTCGGCTTCCGTGACTCGTCCTGCTTGGACCAGTGATCGCAACATTTCAGACGGAGGCGGACGCAAGAATGCAGCGGCAACTTCTGGTCGAGAAACTTTGGCGAAAATCTTGTTCGGGCGTTGAATGCGACCTTGAGCGTCGCGAGTCAGCCCTTGGCACGCGTAACGCACAACACTTGATTCGAGCTTCATAAACGCGGAAGTCGAAACACGTTGGACTCCTTCGGCCAAGAAGAGATCAACCGTTTGATCTTCGAGTCGCGGTTCGCTGGGAGTGTGAATCAAATTCGCGCCCCAAGCGGCATTGGTTCCGCGCAACCCCGCTTTGACTTTGGTCACCAACTGTTGAATGCGATTGAGTGACAGGCCAGCACATCCGAGGAATCCCAGCATCCCACACTGGCCGACCGCTTGGACCATTTCCGGAGTGGCGATCCCATTTGCCATTTCTCCGGCGACGTACGGGAACCGCACCCCGTGCGTTTCGGCGAATGAGCGGTCGCCCAGCCATTCGGGATACAACGGCGGCAAAACACCCAATAGCGACAAGTCATTCGACAGACTTGGCTGTGATCCTGTCTGATCGCCAAACAAGACTCCGACATGCCGACTCTGACGATTTTGGACAACATAGGCCGTGTCACGAATTCGTTCGACAGCGACGACAACTTCGACAGGGGTCACATGCGGGCGATCTTGGGCTGGTTGAGTCATGGTTGCCTTGGGGGCGATCTTGTCGTTGTTAGTTGATCACGCTTATCGAACGGGGCGTTGTAAACGGTCTTCAGACCGAGCCAAACGGCGTTGTTGCCGGTCTCACGACCGAGTCAAACTTTGGTCACAGGTATCGAGCGGGTTGAGTACGATACCCAAGTCGCTGTCAAACCGTAATCCGCAGCGTTAACAAGAGCACGGCTGGCGAATGTGTCAATTTGCGAAAAACGTACTTCATATCAGACAGATGCGCCAGCGAGGGTTTTTCCGGAAAAACCCTCACCAGCGCTTCTGTCTGGGATTTCGGTCGAAATATCGGACCAACGAACTTGCCAGCCGTGCTTATTAGAGTCAGCTAAATGTCCGCCGTCGTCGAGGTATCGAGCATGAGTGACCAAGCCAACGAATTCTTTCGGGAACTCATCAACGATTATGTTCGTTCGCGTCCAAACGCAAAAAAACACGATCCGAAGCGCGTTGCTAAGCGTCTCGGCGTTAAAAAACGGGAGTTTGAAGGGTTCCTCAACGCATGGATGAGCGTCTTCGGAACACTCTCTCCCGTGAAGAACGAAAGCTCAAAACGCCGCGAAGAGGTGCCTACGGAGAGCGATCGACCTCGCGGCGACCGTTCTCACAGCGATCGACGCGATGCGACACCGCCGGATTCATCGACTGGCGCGAATCGGCTTTCCGGATTCATCAAAAAGGTTGGGATGCGCGGAGGGGTGTTTATCCCACATGGTGGCGGTAGCCCAGAAGTACGAGCGGCTGGTGGACCGGTTGAAGTTCAAATCGCACCCGAGGACATGAAAGACGCTCAGGCTGGCGACGAGGTCGTAATCAAGCTGTCGTCCCGTCGCAGCGACGAAAAAAAGTTGTACGGTCGAGTCATTGAGGTCTTGCAGCGCGCGACAAATTCATTCGTCGGGACGTATGACGAATTCGAGGATCAAGGTTACGTGAAAATCGACGGTCGCAACTTCACTGATCCGATCTGGGTCGGCGATCCCGGTGCGAAGGGAGCGGCTCCCGGCGACAAAGTTGTGATCGAGATGTTGCGATTTCCAACGCACGCTCAAGGTGGTGAAGGTGTGCTGACACAGGTCCTCGGCGCGAAAGGAGAGCCGGGTGTCGATCTACAAACGATCCTGCACGAATACGGGCTTCCCGATGAGTTCCCGATCGAAGTCCTGCACGATGCGACGAAGCAAGCCGAACGCTTTGATGAGTCTGATCTGCGCGGTCGGCTCGATCTGACGCAAGAGACAATCGTCACGATCGATCCGCACGACGCTCGCGATTTCGATGATGCGATCTCGCTCTCAAAGAATGAAGCGGGGCATTGGGTGCTCGGAGTTCACATCGCTGACGTGTCCCACTTTGTTCAATCGGGAAGCCAATTGGATCGCGAAGCGAAACGTCGCGGCACGAGCGTCTATTTGCCGACTCGCGTGTTGCCGATGCTTCCGGAAGTGATTTCGAATGGACTCGCGAGTCTGCAACAAGGCCGCGTCCGCTATACGAACACCGCGTTCATTGAATTCACACCCGACGGCATTCCAGTTCACACCGAGTTTGCAAAATCTGCGATCAAAGTCGTTCAGCGATTCGCGTACGAAGAAGTCATGCCCATCGTTGAAAGCGTTGGAAACAATGACACAAACCCCACCGAGCTTGCCTCGGTGGAAACGGGCCTCTGCACTACGACCGCGGAGCATCTCGTAGTGCAAAAGCCCAAAAACCACAGAGGCAAACTCGGTGGGGGCGGTGACGTTCTCAATCGCGCAGCGCCTGACGCTCGCCTGAAAAAAGTGACCGTGAAAGTCCGCAAGCTCCTTTGCGACATGCACGAACTCGCCATGACGCTGCGTCGCCGACGCTTTGAACACGGATCGCTCGATCTGAATATCCCCGAAGTCAAACTCGACTTCGACAAAGATGGCCGCGTCATCGGCGCTCATGAAGCCAATCATGACGAGAGCCATCAGATGATCGAGGAGTTCATGCTCGCCGCGAACATTGCGGTCGCCACCAAGTTGAACGACATGGAAACCCCGTTCCTGCGTCGAGTTCATGCCGAGCCGGACTCGCTCAAGCTGCAAAGCTTCGCGAAGTTCATCACGACATTGGGCTTTGAACTCGACGTCCAACAAGCGCCACAAAAAGGAAAAGCGAAGTCAAAAGACAGGTCTCCGCGAACCCGTTCGAGACCGTCTGCTTACGACAGCCCGGTGATCATCTCGAAAGCCGCTTTGCAGACGTTGCTCAAACAAGTCCGTGGCACTCCCGCCGAACGAGCGATCAATTTCGCGTTGCTGCGCAGCATGAAGCAAGCGTCGTATTCCGGAGTTCCGATCGGCCATTACGCGCTGTCGGTCAGCGAGTATTGCCACTTCACGAGTCCGATTCGTCGTTATCCCGATCTCACAATTCATCGATTGTTTGATGAATTCACCGCCAAAGGATCAGCTCGCGGCATGGGCGAAGCGGAACTCGAAATCCTCGGCACGCACTGCTCGGACACCGAACGCCGAGCGGCTCAAGCCGAACGCGAGCTGACAAAGCTCAAACTGCTCGCGTTCATGGCGGGCAAAGTGGGTGAGGAATTCGATGCGATCGTCACCGGTGTCGAACGCTTCGGGATGTTCTGCCAAGGACTCGAGATGCCGGTCGACGGCTTCGTTCACGTCAGCGCGATCTCGGAAAACGATTACTTCAACTACGACCCCGACAGCCTCAGCCTCGTCGGCCGTTCCAGCGGCAGACAATTCCGCCTCGGCGATCGAGTCCGCGTCCAAATCGCACACGTAAACGAACAACGCCGCGAGTTAGACTTCCGAGTAATCCTCGACAAGCCACCGGCCCGCCGCCCTCGCGGACCACAAGAGGCCGCTCCGGAACAACGGCAACGAACCTCAAGACGACCCAAGAGCCAGAACTCGCCACGAAAGCCCAAGCGTCGATGAGATGGGGAGTCCTATCAATGTGGCCAAAGAGACGACTTCGCGTTTGGCCCAGGTTCACGGTCGAGTAGGGTGGGACAAGCGGCGCATCGCCGCGCCGGCCCACCATTCATCATCAATCAGTCCACTTGGTGGGCCGGCGCTCGATGGGAGCTTGTCCCGCCCTACCAAGACATCACTCGCCCCATTCGGGGTGTCCCAGCCGGGAGTCCGCTTTGATTTGCTGGTTAGGGTTTGGCCGTTCAAGGAACAATTTTTTCAATTGAGCGTCAATAATTTTGACAGTCGCTGAGCCTTGGTGGAAAGCTCCGCGATTTTGTTCGAGTTAGGAAGCGGATCATATTGATCCGCGAGGTGCCAACTCAGTGAATAAGCCGCGAGCCCAAGTCCGTTCGCATTTGGATCGCGCTCGATATTGCTAATGAATACCTTCACCAAATTAGTAGCGATCTCGTTTTTGGTATTGACGCCTAAACCAACAAGTTCTGTGAGAACTAGATGGGCATCTTCCAGCAGTCTAGAAATTTCTGGTGTCACGCTTACTTTGCCGAATAGTTATGTGCCGCACGTGGCCTTTCGCGGTTGCGATTTGGGACGCGGCGATGGAAACGGGCGGCAAACTATCGTGGTGAAAATCAATTGCCAAGATGTTTTGTTCGCATGATCGAACTCAAGCCGAGTAGGGTGGGACAAGCGGCGCATCGCCGCGCCGGCCCACCATTCATCATCAATCAGTCCACTTGGTGGGCCGGCGCCATTCATCATCAATCAGTCCACTTGGTGGGCCGGCGCTCGATGCGAGCTTGTCCCACCCTACCAAGACATTACTCGCCCCATTCGGGGGTGTCCCAGCCGGGAGTTGGGTCAGTGCCGCCCCAATCGATTTCGTACTCCCCTTCGCGGACCATGCGATGAAACGACGACCATTCCCAATCACGAACTCGCGCGGCTAACTTATGTTTGCGTGGGTTCCAATGGGTGTAATCAACGCATCGCTTCAGGTCGTCCGCATCGCGAACCGTGTGCTCCCAATATCGCTTTTGCCAGATGCCTCGCTGGCGATGCTTCTCGCGAGATTCCGATTGCGGCAATTCGGTTCCACCAGCCTCCAACCAGCGTTCGGTAAACTCTTCTTTGATTCGCATCCAACGCAACGGGTATCGGTCGTCACCGGGCGGTAGAGCCCAAACGGTATGCCAATGATCGGGCAACAGGACGATCGCATCGATTTCAAATGGATGGTCGCCCTGTACCTTTTGAATGGCCTCACGCAGACAGCGACGCCCGATGTCCGTCGTGAGAATTGGGCGGCGCTGATATGTCACACAAGTAAAGAAATAAGTCCCGCCCGGCACAAAATTCCGTCGGTAGTTCGGCATGTTGTGACTCGTAGGCCCACCAAATTAGTTGTTGACCACGACTTCGAGAATTCTCCGGGTGTTGGTGGGCCGGCGCTCGATGCGAGCTTGTCCCACCCTACAGGATTCAAGGAAGTATGTTGAATAACGCTTCGGCACCAACAAAACGGCCGTGATCAATTCGCGGCCAGCGCGCGTTGAATTGTGTTGCGGCTACGGGAGCGGACGGCTTCGAAGGCTTGGACGGCGGCCCAGCCGTCGCTCGATTGGAAGGCGGCGACGAGTTTGTCGTCAGGGACTTCCGATCTGTTGATTGTACGTAAGTTTTCCAGCAATTCATGATCGCGGCACGCGGTTTGCGCCAGAGATATTTTCAGATGTTCATCTGCCAATATTTCTGGGATCGACAGGATGTCCGACGCTGTGGATCACGGATCGATTTCTGCTGAACTCGAAGGGATTGACTTGGGCGATAAACGTCTCAACAAGCGATGCAAGCGGTTGATCGAGGCCCTTGCGGTGGATCCGCAAC
>JAPLNX010000186.1 GCA_026400935.1 Planctomycetia bacterium
GACCTACACCGGCAAACCGACACAATCGCAGCCCGTAGCTCGGTTCTGCCCACCGCACCGGCGCATCACCCGCACCACAAAAATCCAACAAGCCGCACCACAAAAATCTAATGGCAGGTTATTTCTTGGTCGTGGCACTAGGAGAGGGTTGAAAGACGGGAGAGTTGGTCATTGGTTATTGATCGTTGGTCATCTGTCATTTTGGGGGAGGAAGGCCACGAAGAGGTTCGAGAGCGCCCTACGTCGGCACCTGCACTCCTCTTCTAAATGACCAATGACCAATGACCGATAATCAACGACCAATTGCTCCCTCTTCCACCGATTGGCCTGATCTCACAACCCGTCATCCCCGTCGTCCGCATCAACTAGCTCCGCGCGTCTTTGTTCCAGTTCCGCTGCCATGCGGCCTGGGTCGAGTGGTTCGACGATCGCGTATTTGCCGTCGCACCAGCGGAAGAAATCGACTCGCTGACAGCGTTCACTGCAAAAGGGAAAGGCGCTTCCTTCGCGAACAGTTGCTCCCACGAGCGGTCGTTCACAAATTGGACATTGCGGTGGCTTGATCATGTTGTGTCGCTGTTCGAGTAAGTCTGTGTGGCACGCCGCTCCGCGTCGTGATGATTTGTGAGTAGAACGCAGACGAGCTTTCAATCAAACGCCCCCACCGAACTTGCCTCAGTGGCTCGCGGGCTTTTGCACTACGACGGTCGTGGTTTCGAGTGAAATACCCCACGAAATACCCCGTAGTGCAAAAGCCCGAATCCACAGAGGCAAGCTCGGTGGGGTTTCTGACGGTTGCTGGTTTGAGATCGAGTGAATCGGCCGACGATAATCGCCAACTCGTCTCCGATTCACAAACGAGTTCGTCCTGTTTCTCAGGGACGCAGTAGACATTGAAGGTCACAAACATGCTCAACAAATCGAACACGATTTCTGCCATCCATCACAGTGGGCGGCAGGCGGTGATGGCTGTCACGGGTGGTGGGAGCTTGGCTATCTCAGATCTGCTGACCGTTCCAGGAGCATCCGCGTTCCTGCTCGAAGCGAGTGTGCCGTATGCTTCGAATGCACTCACGCAGTGGCTAGGCAGAAAGCCGGAAAATTATTGTGCTCGTGAAACCGCACTGGCGATGGCGGCTGTTGCCTTTCAGAAAGGGCGGCTACTTGGTGGTGAGACGAAGAATTTGATCGGTGTCGGTTGCACTGCGTCGCTTGTCGGTAATCGCCCCAAGCTTGGTGATCATCGAGTTTGGATCGCCACTCAAACCGTCAATTGCACTGAGGTCCTCGAATATCAATTGGGTAAAGGACTGCGTGATCGACTTCAAGAAGAGCGGCTAGTCGCCGATTTGTTGCTCGATCAAATCGCAGCGGTGTGTTCCGTGCGATGGACGGAACCGCAAGTCGGTCAGGATGCCTGTGTCTTTCCTGACGATGCTCGACCAGAAGACTTGTTCCGCCGAGAGAGTTCGTCAGCAGAGCCGACGTTGGTCATGTTGTGGAATGGCCTCCGATCGTGGTTTTGGTCGATGCCGCCGGTGGATGGATCGGCAACGACTTGGGCCAAGTTTGATGCGGCCTCTGTGAGGCCCAGCTCACGTGGGCTGTTGTCCGGCGCGTTCAATCCGTTGCACGACGGACATCGTGAGTTGGCTCGCGTGGCCGAGCGACATATCAACGGACCGGTGGCGTTTGAAATGTCGATCGTCAATGTTGATAAGCCGCCGTTGGACTATCTCACGATTGCTGCTCGCCGACGGCAGTTCATTGATCGACCACTTGTGCTAACGACAGCTCCGACATTTGTGGAAAAATCACGACTCTTCCCGAACACGACTTTCATCGTCGGGATCGACACGGCCGAGCGGATCGTGCAGCCCAACTATTACCATGGCAGCGAAGCGAACATGCTCAAGGGAATGGATGAGATCCGCACAAACGGCTGCCGGTTTCTTGTTGCCGGTCGTATAGACGACGGGAGGTTTCAAACGCTGGCAAATACGCCGCAACCAAGTTCTACGAGAGACCTGTTTTCGGAGATTCCTGAGCGAGAGTTTCGTCGTGATATCAGTTCAACGGAGTTACGCCGGACAGCCGCAACGTAGGCGAGTCGAACGTGGTGGCGTACGCGGCTCGCATGCCGTAAGGGAGTGATATGCACGCGAGCCGCGTATACCACAAGATTCCAGTCACGGCAGTTCTTCACAAGCTCGGAGTGACCAGTCCACTTGGTGCGAGCAACTCGATCAGCGCTTCAAGCGGCAAGCCGACGACGTTGGTGATGCTGCCTTCGACGCGAGTTACAAAAACGCTGGCGAGTCCTTGCAGGGCGTAGCCGCCCGCTTTTCCGCGAGGCTCACCAGTGGCGATGTACCAGTCGAGTAGTGTTTCAACATCGTCTCGAAACAAGACGTGCGATTGCACGATTCGTTCGAGGCGACGGCCGGTCGGCCATTCCGTGAGGCAGAGTGCCGTGGCGGCGATATGACTTCGACCGGCGTACAAGTCGCGAAACCAGCCGCGAACGATATCAGGCCAAGTCACGTCTTCCGGAGGTTGACCCAGAACATGAAAATGAGCCATCGCGTCTGTCGCGACGATCGTTGTGTCAGCGGTCAACACGAGACAAGAAACATCGCGATTGATTAGCGTGTCTTGTGAAAGTTGCTGGCAGACATCGTCGTTCTTGACGCGAGCGATCAATTGCAGACGCTGAGCAATTTCCAACCATGTCGTCAGGCCGTCAAAGCTGAGTTCATCGGAGTTCAGTGGCGGTCGGACTTCAATCTGTTCCGGAGCGACGAGCAGACTCAGCAACTCGCGTCGGCGTGGCGAACGTGATCCGAGGATGAGCCGAACCGGTGTCATGTTGCCTCTGGCGTTTGGAATGAGCGTCGAGGGAGTTGATTGTGGAGCTGTTATGAAACATTCGTGGAGCACGTGATTAACATGCTTGAAGTCTGATTGAATTGGCACGTTGGAAATGTGCCCCGCGAAAGCAATTGATGACGCAGAGTGGCGTGCCACAATGCGTCTTCGCAGTGCTATCTGGTTGTCGGTTTCAAATCTCTCGGTTGGTTCGCATGTGCGACGGCACAAGTCTCGCCAGGGCGCAGAGATATTTTCTCCGATCGATGATTCACCATGCGCGGTGCTCGACGAGAAAGCGGATGCGGCGAACCCAGTCCAACGCATCCGGACAATGTCATCAGCAAACCAGCAACGCCGACGAGAGTCAGCAAAGATGAGTAACGTGTCGTCACGAGACAGCTCCGAGGCAAGAAGCATTCAACGTGAATGGTTAAAGATAAAGCGATCACTGTCCCCCCACCGAGATTGCCTCGGTGGGGTTTTATTGCTCAAGGCTCATTGCCGTGAGTCAGCAACATCAACTCATTCGGCTTAACCGAATTCTGGACGGCGACGGCCCAACTGGTCTTTCAGTCGCATCACAATGCTGCTGTGCATTTGACTGACGCGTGATTCGGACAGACCAAGCGTGTTACCGATCTCTTTCATCGTCAACTCTTCGTAGTAGTAGAGGATGATGATGAGTCGTTCATTGCGGTTGAGGCCCTTAGTGACCAGTCGCATCACGTCTCGTTTTTGGATGCCGTGAGTCGGGTCTTCGCCCTTACTGTCTTCGAGCACATCGACTTCGCGGACATCTTTGTAGCTGTCGGTCTCGTACCACTTCTTGTTGAGGCTGACGAGGTTCACCGCACTTGCTTCGGCTTTCATCTTGTCGTATTCCTCGACAGAGATTTCGAGCTGCTTGGCGATATCGACGTCGGCCGGCGGATAACCCAACTGAACTTCAGCCCGCTTGCGAGCTGCTTCGAGTTTGCTGGCTTTGCTGCGGACCAGGCGAGGAACCCAGTCCATTGTGCGGAGTTCGTCGAGCATCGCTCCACGAATACGGGGCACGCAGTACGTTTCAAACTTCACGCCACGGCCCATGTCGAACGCTTCGATCGCGTCCATCAGACCGAAGACGCCAGCGGAGATCAGATCGTTCAGATCAACTCCGTCCGGCAGCTTGGCCCAAACGCGTTCGGCGTTGTACCGCACCAACGGGAGATACCGTTCCATAAGCGTATTACGGAGTTCTTGGCTGGACTGGTCTTTTTTGTAGTCCTGCCAGACTTCGACGAGTTGTTCTTCAGTGAGCTTTACAAGAGTCATGGGAGTAAACCCTCCGTGGTGGGTCGATCGGGAACAGGTGGTGAGATGGATGACGTGGTGAGTACCAGAACAAGGTCCGGGAGCCGCAATGATTTGCGTGCGTCCAACGGTTGTCTGGCAACTCCTGTTAAGGCGGGTGAGGTCATCGTCGGCGTGGTTGAACGTCAGGCGACGTTGCAGGTCACGGGCGGCTTGAATCCTCTTTAGAAGATATCGGCGGGCGGGGAGAAGTGACTTGAGTCTTTCGTTACAAATTTCCTGATCGTTAAAGTCAAATCAGTTTGAGGCAGAAATTGCTGGTGTCATTAGTTTTGGTAGTTAACGGTTCGATGAACGGGTTACTTGCTCAGGCGATGAAGCAAGGATCCGTTTCGGGAAGACCTCGCTCCAGCAAAAAGTCGCTTGGCAATCTGCCGCACCTGTTTCGCGGCTGCAGTTTCTGGAGCCAAAATTAAGAATGGTTGCCGAGCAACGACAGCTCTTTGAATGAATTCATCTTCGCTCACCCAGCAACCTGCAGGTGCAGTGCAGCGAAGAAACGTTTCGATGGTTTGAGCAAAGCGTCCAAGAATTTGTTGAGCTTGTTGCTCGGACTCTGCTCGGTTCACGATCACTTCCGGGTAAATCGAAAAATCGGCGTGCCAAGTTTTTACTGTCGCATACGCATCGGCGATCGCGGTCGGTTCCGGAGTTGTCACGACAAACGTGACATCGGCGGCGGCGGCAAACTGACTCGATGACCGCTGTATTCCGGCTCCGGTATCGACGACCAAAAAGTCATACGCCGAACCGAACAGCTCAATTCGTTCGCAAAATTCAGGTGGCTTCCGATGATCCAAGTGAGTCAACTCAATGAGTCCATTCGCACCTGGCAATACGTTGATTCCTTCCGGGCCTTTCAGAACGACTTCACTCAACGACTTCGCGCCCGTTAGGACGTGACTGAGATTCCAATAACAGTTCAGGCCGCAGAGTAAGTCGATGTTGCTCAACCCCGGATTTGCGTCAAGCACACAGACTCGCGCACCGAGTTGCGACAAAGCGATTGCCACGTTCAACGCCAAGTTCGATTTTCCGACGCCACCTTTGCCGCTCGTGAAGGCCACGACGCAGGCGTGCGTGCGCGGGGAACTCGACGGCGCTGGTTGCCGCTGAATGAGGTTGCGTAATGTGGAGGCTTGGTCGCGCATCAGTCTTGCTTCAAACTTAGCACAGGCGGATCACCTGCAATTTATCTCTGAGAAAGGAACAGGCGAACTGCCTGTGTTACAAGCTCAACTTCCCAAACGTTCTTGCCCCAACACCAATCTTGCCATGCGGCAGGCGTTGGCCATTTCAATATCATCGGGCACATCTTGTCCGGTCGTCAGATAGCTCACCGGCAGCGGCAATTTTCTAGCCGCAGTCAGCAACGAACCCATACCCGCCGCTTCGTCCAATTTGGTAAGGATCAGGGCTGTCGTGTTCGCTGAAGAAAACTTCTCGACGGTCGCTTTCAAGCTGCTCACTCCGGCAGTCAGGCTGAGTACCAAGTGGACTTCATCGACTTGAGCCTCAGCGAGCAGGCTTTTCAGTTCTTGAATCTTCAACTCGTCGCGTGGGCTGCGTCCGCCAGTATCGATCAGGATCAGATCGAGGCCGACCAACTCATCAAGCGCACGACGCATTTCGATCGAATTCGTCACGACCTTCATCGGGAGGTCAATGATCTCGGCATACGTGCGGAGTTGCTCGACCGCTGCGACGCGGTACGTATCAACGGTGACGAGTCCGATTTTGATGCCGTCGCGGAGCCGAAAGTTCGCGGCAAGCTTTGCTATCGTCGTTGTCTTACCGACTCCCGTAGGACCAATCAGCGCGACAATTCGGCGGCGACCGGGAGTTGTCTTAATCGGCGCGGCAATTCGGAAATCCGATTCCACCAAGCCAGTGAGCAGCGACTTGCAGAGGTCATGGTCGTGAAGTTGTTCCGGCTTTACGTGTCGTCGCAACCGAAATGAAAGATCGCGAGCGACGTCGTCTTCAACATCAGCGTCGAGCAATTCGGTGTAAAGCTGAAACAGTTCCGGCGGCACTTCGCTGTCACCGCCGAGATGTCGCGCCTTGTTGAGACTTTCGAGCATTCTCTGAATCGAATCGAGTCTGTCATTCAGTTCGCTGGGGACCTTGAACTGTGTCAGTGCAGGGGTGTTCGTATTGCTGGAATGCGACACGTTCGATCGACCAACATTCGTGACCGATTGCGGCGTGCTGATGAGTTGCTCGAGGCTCGGACTCAGTTCAATACCGCTGTCGCTGATTGCCCCTTCGACTCGACCGAGCACCTCGCGTTCGAGTTGCTCAGCCAAATGCTGCGGTGAAAGTGGGCGCGAGTCGTCGTTGCGGTTGAATCGTCCGGCCAGCGCTGGCTTTGGCAGCGTCGCAACAGCCACCGGAGCATGAACCGTCGCTGCAATCGATTGGCTGCGAATCGTCTGCCCAGCTCGCGCCGTCACTTCGACTTCCTGCTTCGGTTTCAACCACGGCAACATCCGTCGTTGCGCGGTCGAACGAGTATTCACGACGATCGCATCTTCGCCGAGTTCACGACGCATAATTCGCATCGCTTCGTGCATGGAGGCGGCTCGAAATGTTCGGACGTCAGACATAGATCGCTTCCAAAGTTGAGCGGGTTTCACAAGTTATCGCAGGCGGCTCGCCTGTGCCGAATTCATCAGGATCTCACAGGCGAGCCGCCTGTGTTAGGTGTTGGATCATCCCCAGCGCTTCAACCTGCGTATCACGGGAAATTTCATTCAGACTCAAAATTGATAACCGAGGAAACACGGAAGCGGTGATGTGCCGTAGGCCAAGTCGCACCGCTGACGATGTTGTCAGCACGACTGCCGCTTCTGTGTTATGAATTGCTTCTGCGAGCGATTGGCGAATGGCGTCACTAGTAGGCTGAGAAAGTCTCACGATCAGGCTCGTGTCGCTGAAATCGACTCCAGCGGCGATTATGTCTTCCAAGTCAGGATCGATCGTCAGGACTCGCAACACTCGCTGCGAATCTCGATGACTCTGGCAGATTGTTCGAGACAGTGCCGCTCTGACATATTCGGTGAGCAAAGTCGAGTTCTTTGATTGCTCGGCATGATCGGCAAGCGTCTCCAAGATTGCTTCGAGGTCTCGGATTGGTACACGTTCGCGAAGCAAGTTCTCCAAGACGAGATGCACTTGAGCCGGCTTGAGCAATCCAGGAATCAGTTCATCGACAACCTTCGGAGACGTCTGCCGCAAGTTGTCGAGTAGCGCGTGAACTTGCTGACGAGTGAGCAACTCTGCGGCATGTTCGCTGACGACTTCATGGAGATGTCCAAACAAAGCGTCCGTCGGATTCTGTACGAGATAACCGAGCAATTCAGCGCGATCACGTTGAGTTGGTTCGATCCACATTGCCGGGTGACCGGTGGCCGGTTCGACCGTTCGTTGTCCTGCAAGTTCGCCAGTGACAAACGACGTTCGCACCGCGAGTAGCCGATCAATGCGCGCTTCGCCGGTCGCGACTGGGATACCGCGCATCTTGAATTCGTAGGTGTAGGGCGGCATCTGAATGTTGTCTTTGACCCGAATCTTGGGCAGCAACATCCCCAATTCCTGCGCGATGCGGCTACGAACTTCGGAGATGTTCGACAGTAAGTTCCCATTTTGAGCGAACGTGACCAAACCACCGCCGATGGTCAGTTCCATCGGATCGACACGGAGGTGATCTTCGAGTTTCGGCTGCGGCCTTTGGGTTGCTTCAGGATTCGACTTCGGGGGCACTTCGACCGGTTGAACCAAACCTTTTCGCAGCATCACTCCGACCGCCACACAACCCGCTCCCATCGACAGCAGCGGGATCATTGGCAGGCCCGTGAAGGACATCGCACCCAAAAAACCTGCGGCAAGAAAAAGTGCTTCCGGATGTCGGAAGGTTTGCCTGACAACGTCGCCGCGCAGATCACTGTCGGACGACGAGCGAGTCACTATTAGGCCTGCCGCCAACGAGACGAGAAATGCAGGGACTTGTGATACGAGCCCGTCACCGATCGTCAGCCGTGTGAAAATATCTGCCGCTTCGCCAACCGGGAGGTCGTACTCGAACACTCCCATATAAAGCCCACCGATGACGTTCACCGCCATGATGACCAATCCGGCAACCGCATCGCCCCGCACGAATTTGCTCGCACCGTCCATTGCTGCATAAAAGTCGGCTTGCCGAATCAAATCGTCACGCCGCTGCCGAGCTTGTTCGTGAGTGATCGCTCCGGCGTTTTGATCGGCGTCGATGGCCATCTGCTTGCCGGGTAAACCATCGAGTGCAAATCGAGCGGCCACTTCGCTGATACGGGTTGCCCCTTTCGTGATCACCAAAAACTGAATCGTCACGATAATCAGGAACACAACGAGTCCCACGGCAATCTGATCGCCGGAGACAAACTGCGAAAACGCTTCGATGACTTTGCCAGCCGCTAGCGTCCCGTCGCTTCCGCCGCGAGTAAGAACCAGTCGCGTTGAAGCAACATTCAAGACCAACCGAGCCAGCGTTGTTCCCAGCAATAACGCTGGAAAAGAGCTGAATTCTAGCGGCCGCATGACGTAAACCGTCGTCAGCAAAATCAACACCGACAGCGTCAGGTTCCCTGCCAAGAGCAGGTCCAACAGCAGCGGCGGCAACGGCATGATCAACGCCAACACGGAGAGCACAATCAACGCGGGGAAGATTAGTCCGCGTGAACTCTGCAGCCAGGTCGGTTGACCAACAGCGAGCGGTGGCATCCATGCCTCCGAGGCGTGCTGACAAAAAAGGAAAAGGAGTCGAAACGATTGAAGTGACAGTCAAGCCGGCCGGGCGGCTGGCTCGGAAGGGGCGGTGTGATAAATGAATTGTGAAGGTGAGTCGAGACCGGTTTGTTCAAGCGGGCGAGGCGGTGTGCGGAACAGGGTTCGCGCGTGGGTGGCTGTTGTGTTACGAGTTGGTTTGGGGAATTGTCAGAGGGTTCCAACGACAAGGAAGTCGAAGATGGCACGGAATAATCCCAAGGTTTCGCCAGAAGTGGCGGTGGAGTTGGTGAATTTGGCGCGGCAGATGAGGCGGCTGGTCTTTGGGGGTGACGCGGTTCCGGAGTGGGGGACGAAGTTTTCGCAGATCGAGGCGGAGGCGTTGGAAGTCGGACGGGAGTTGTCGCGGTTGATGATGGAGCAGGCGGTGGGTGAGCAGGCCCAGCGAGTCCCGTCGTCCACTTTGGACGAGGCGGATTCGGGGGAGCCGGCCGCCGTGATTGGGACGGAGCCGTCGGTTTTGGAAACGACGGCTGGTGAGGTTCAGTGGAAGCAGCCCAAGACCCGCTTGAGCAAAGCTCGCTGTTGTGGATGACTATCGCGTTCGCCCTTCATCCTCCCTCATCGGTCGGCGGGCGAATTTGATTCCCTCAGGCCCAGGCGCTGGGCGTTGATGCGGAACAAGAGTTGTCGCCGAGCTTGTAAGAGAAGGTCGCGCTCGTCGGCGAGTTGTTGAAGTCATTTCCGAAAGCGGCCAGCGCGGTGGATCAGTTGCTGGGGCTGACGATCGGGCGGATGTGCTTCGAGCGTGTCACGGAACGAATCGGAGCAGAGCGTGTGGCGGAGCAAGTCGCGCAGTTGCGGTTGATGGACAAGATCGACGGACCGGTCGGTGTCACTCCGCCGGTGGTCGCGGCGGTCATGGCGGACGCTTCCAGCAGAACGTGGCTCAGCCCGATTCGGGCAAGCATTGGTACGAATACAAAGCGGGCTTGTGTCTGACTCTGGGGAGCCTGACGGACGCGAACGACACGACCGCGCCCCGCAGCGATCCGTGTCCCGAAGTGCCGCTGAGTCTGCTGAACTTCGAGCATGTCGAAACGCTGACGCGCGAAATCGCGCAACGCGTGGCGAGTTCTTCACGCAGCTTGCCCGGTGAACTTCGTCCCGACGAAACGGGTGTGTTGCTCGGGGAATTACAGGCTTCGACGAAGTTGGACGACATTGTGGCCGCGGCCCAGAACGTCGTTCACGAACAGCAACGCTCGCCACGTGAGTTGCCGTTCAGCCCGAAGATCAAGAGCCGCGAAGTCGTCGCGACGACCGGCAACGCTCACGAGTTCGGCCGCCTGCTGATCGCTCGCGCGTGGCGTGCGGGACTGTTCCAAGCGAAACGCAAAGGCTTCGTCGCCGACGGCGGCTCATGGCTCTGGACGCTGTTCGAACAGAAACTCAAGCCGTTCGGATTCGAAGGCATCCTGGACATCATCCA
>JAPLNX010000636.1 GCA_026400935.1 Planctomycetia bacterium
ACCTACACCGGCAAACCGACACAATCGCAGCCCGTAGCTCGGTTCTGCCCACCGCACCGGCGCATCACCCGCACCACAAAAATCCAACAAGCCGCACTCCAAATCTAATGGCAGGTTATTTCTTGGTCGTGGCACTAGCAACGAGTCGAGTTCCGCCACTTGTTCGAGGCGAGATGTGTAGTTGCGAATCGTCCCAACAACCGAAACCGACAATGCGTCTTCACTGTTGGCTTGAGATTCGACGACTGCAACATCCGTGTGCATAACGATTCGGCTCGACAAACGGACCTTCTGAGTTTGTAAGGTTCGATTGTGTTCCACCATTTTATGCAGAACTGCTAACCCGAAACGCACCGCCCGCGACACCGAATCTTCAAACGCTTGAGGAAACCCGAAGCAGACTGCGATCCCGTCATCCGTGTCTTGCAGGACCGAGCCATTGAATTTCGCAGCGACCTCCCGGCAAAGCTTCTGAAACCCTTGCAACACGCCTGCTTGCTCATCCGCATCAAGGCATTCTTGAATCGTTTCGTTCTCGAAGACGTCACAACCGCACGACACGATCGTCACCTGTCGCCGTTGTGACACTGATCGACGACGTGATGAAGTTGGCGTTGATCGAGATGATTCGCTTCCCGAAACATGTTCGTCAAACGATTGTGACGACGAAGGCTTCCCACGCCGCGACTCAGAAGCGGCGCCGCCAACCACCGAATCGCTTGGACTCAATTCAGCAACTGATGGCCGATGAATCGTGGCACTGCTGGCGAGAAGTGACGAGTTAATCGCCGGGTTGGCTGTTGCAGCGAGTCCAATACCGGCAATCGCCTGACGGAGTTCGAAAGCCAAGTCATCCGCTGTCGTGTACCGCTCCTTTAATGACTTGGCCATTGCTTTCAAACAGATGCGTTCCATTTCCACCGGCAGATGACGATTCAACTGCCTCGGCGGCTGAGGCTCGTCCTCCTGCACCTGTCGGAGCAAGTCCATCATGCTGGACGAATCAAATGGCAGTCGCCCCGTCAGCATTCGGTATAAAATAACCCCCAACGCATAGATTTCAGTACGACCGTCAATGCGATGCCCTGCCCCAGCCGCCTGTTCGGGAGACATATAAGTTGGCGTCCCCGAAATCTCTCCTCGCGCTGTCCCCTCCGCTCGCTGCACGTCACTCACCGACAAACCGAAATCGACAATGACCGGCAGGTTACCGGAAGTCATAATCACGTTCGCTGGCTTCAAGTCGCGATGCACCGTGCGGTGAGCGTGCGCGTGAGCTAACGCATCTGCGATTGACGCGCAAATCTGAGCCGTAGTCCTCCAGTCCGGCTGATTTGCTCCTATCCATTTTGACAAGCTGATCCCGTCTACGAAGTCCGAGACAATGAAGCACTGCCCGTTTTCTGAAACGACATCAAGGACCCCCGCGATTCCCGGATGCTTGAGCTGTGCGAGCTGCCGTGCCTCGACTAAAAAAATCCTGCTCGACGGACTTATTCAAGACATCCAGCCGCGGAGCCTTGATCGCAACTTTCCTTCGCAGCGTTTCGTCATTCGCCAAATAGACAGTACCAAAGGCACCTTGCTCCAAATGCCCTTGCACCACGTAGCGGCCAATTTGTTTGAGTTCATCTTTCTGCCCTTTGCTTTTTGCGGAGGCATTTTCCGGCACGTTGATTGGGGCCAATGCCACCGGTTGGCCATTTGCCACCACCACCGGCGAAACAATCGTCTCCTCCAGCCGGAAGGAATTGGAATCCGTCACGCCCTTGTTCGGCTCAGGCTGCGGACCAACGTTTTCTGAGCCCAAACGAATTTCGCTCGGATCAACCACTCTCATCCCCTAGCGAGAAGTAACCTTTCAATAGCACAAATGCTTCATTGTTGTTTTCAGGCAACTCACCGGACTAAGCCTCTCGTATCGAATACTCAACTCTGCTGACATTCTAAACCACGTGAATTACGATGGTTTTCGTTGCCTCCATTGTCCACCTCGCCTGCTCGCTGATCGCTTAATAGAGAGGTTAAACACAGTCTCCTTGCAACCACCAAGACCGGCAAGATCGTTGCGTCAGCGAGCGTATCAAGGGTCACATACAGATTGTCTCTTTCTGGAAGTTTTTCTGAATGCTGAATGCGTTCCTCGACCGATTGCTCCGGTCTCGATAGGCCGCAATAATCCACGCTCGAGAGGATTGGGCAAGATAAGTGGCCTAACACCAGCTCGATCACACTCAGTAAAGACGCCTGCCCGAAATCTCATTCAAACTATCAAGCAAAGACTCTGAATCCGATGGCCATTGAATTCAAGCTGCCCGAAGTTTCCGACGGCGTGAAAACCGTTGATATTGCTGAGATCAAAGTCAAAGCGGGTGACGTAATCACCAAAGGTCAAGTGGTCATGGACCTCGAGACCGAAAAGGCGGTCGTCGAACTCGAATGTCCGCACGCCGGAACGGTGGCGAAGGTTCTCGTCACCGTAGGCCAAACGATTGCGATCGGCACTCCGCTACTGAGCATCGAAGCTGGAGCCGCCGCCGGAGTGCAAGCTGCCAGCTTGCCAACCCCAGCGGCTCCCGCAGCCGCAATTCCACCAAAACTTGTGACCTCAGCACCCACTGCTCCACTGCCCGCATCGCCGAAAGCCGCATCATCAATGACAGCTCCGGCGGCAGCTCAACAATCCGCGGCGTCTGATGATCGTCCGCCCGCACCTGCTGGTCCTGCTACTCGGCGGCTCGCACGCGACTTGGGAGTTGATCTCTATCAGGTCAATGGCAGTGGCCCAGGCGGACGAATTACCCAAGAGGACGTTCAGAACTACGTTAAAAATATCCTCGAAGGCCGCGCTTCAGCACCGTCTGGTGGCGGACTGATCGCGACTCCGCCACTGCCGGACTTCAGCCAGTTTGGTCCGATCGAGCGACAAGCTCAAAACAAGATCGCCAAAGTCTCGGCAACAAATCTGAGCATGGCATGGCAGACAATTCCACACGTCACTCAGCACGACCTGATCGACATCACCGAACTCGAAGAGGCCCGCAAACGCTTCGGCGATACGCTGGGCAAGAACGGCCCGAAGGTGACGATGACCGCGATCGTCATGAAGGCATTGATCCCCGCACTCAAGGCATTCCCGCACGTTAACGCGAGCCTCGATTCGGCCAAGGGCGAGCTGGTTCTCAAGCAGTACTACAACATCGGCTGTGCGGTCGACACGCCCAACGGCTTGCTCGTCCCGGTCGTCAAAAACGTGGACCAGAAGAGCATCGTCCAAATCGCCGCCGATCTTGCCGACCTCGCCGCTCGTGCTCGCGAGAAGAAGCTCAAGCCCGACGAGATGAGCGGCGCGACCTTCACGATCACCAACCTCGGCGGCATCGGCGGTACCGGTTTCACACCGATCGTCAATTGGCCAGAAGTCGCTATCCTCGGCCTGAGTCGCGGTCGCTCAGAGCTGAAACTTCATGGCGGAGCAGTCATCGAACGCCTGATGCTCCCGCTCTCTTTGTCCTATGACCACCGCGTTATCAACGGTGCCGATGGGGCTCGCTTTGTCGTCAAACTCGGACAAATGCTTGGCGACTTCTTCGCCTTGCTGACCGAGACCTAAATCGCAAAGACAGTTTTCCTTTGTGCCTTCGCGTCTTGGTGTTGAAACAGATTGAACCACGAAGACACGAAGGCACATGGTTTTGAAGGTGAGTTATGTCCCAGCATGCAGAAATCGTCGTCATTGGTGCCGGTCCCGGTGGTTATCCCGCAGCGTTTGCGGCGGCGGATCATGGGAAGAAAGTGGTCCTCGTGAATGAGGAAGCTAATCCCGGTGGTGTCTGTTTGCAGCGCGGGTGCATTCCGTCGAAGGCATTGTTGCATGTTGCTAAGTTGATTCACGAAGCGGCCGATGCAGCAGAGCACGGGCTGGTCTTTGGGAAGCCGAAGATCGAACTCGATAAGTTGCGAGCGTTCAAGAACGGTGTCATCGGGCAATTGACCGGCGGGATCAATTCGCTGGTCAAGGCTCGCGGCGTAACGATGGTCAATGCACGCGGGACGTTTGCGAACTCGGACACGCTGAACCTGACGAAGGCTGATGGCTCTGTGGAACAACTGACGTTCGACAAGGCGATCGTCGCGACCGGCTCGCAGCCAGCGATGCCGCCAATCTTCGCGATCGGCGATTCGCGCGTGATGGACTCGACGGGAGCACTCGCGCTGGAAGACATCCCGAAGAAGTTGCTGGTCATCGGCGGCGGCTACATCGGATTGGAGATGAGTTGCGTGTACGCGGCGCTCGGCAGCGAAGTGACCGTCGTCGAAGCCTTGCCAGTGATTCTTGCCGCCGCTGATCGCGACCTCGTACGACCGTTGCAGAAGCGGCTCGAAGGTCAGTTCAAAGCGATTCACGTCAACACAAAAGTGCTCAGCCTGACCGCAACGAAAGCGGGCATCGTTGCCGAACTGCAAGGGGAAGGAGTCGAACCGAAGCAAACATTCGATCGCGTCCTCGTTTCTGTCGGCCGCCGCCCGAATAGCAAAAACCTCGGCCTCGAAAACACGAAGGTTCAGATCGACGAGAAGGGCTTCATCAAGATCGACCGCTGCTGCCGCACCTCCGACCCGAACATTCTCGCCATCGGCGATGTCGCGGGAGAGCCGATGCTCGCTCACAAGGCGACACGTGAGGCGAAAGTCTGTATCGAAGCGCTCGTCGGCGAACCGTCCGAGTTCGACAACATCGCGATCCCGGCAGTCGTCTTCACTGATCCAGAACTCGCGTGGTGCGGACTCACCGAAGCCGAAGCGAAAGCTCAAGAACGCGACGTGAAAGTGATCCGCTTCCCGTGGGCCGCGAGCGGCCGCGCTCAATCGCTCGCTCGTACCGAAGGGCTTACGAAGTTGATCATCGACAACAAGACCGAACGCATCCTCGGCGTCGGCATCGTCGGAGCCGGCGCGGGCGAACTGATCTCCGAAGGCGTTCTCGCCGTCGAAACCGCCGCCGTCGCCCGCGACCTCGCCGACAGCATCCACCCGCACCCAACGCTCAGCGAAACGCTCATGGAAGCCGCCGAAGCCTTCATCGGACAGGCGACCCACATGTACCGGCCGAATCGGTAATCGGTGGATTGACTGACTCACGAGTGAATGATGTTGAGCACCGGATGACCGGACTTCCACAGGGCTTCCAGGAAGGCATCGAACTTCTTGCCTGTGACACGGACAACGCAAACGGAGCGTTCATCTTGTTGGCACGAAAACAAGCTCGTCACGCGGACGCTGTATTGAGCCGCGAGCGAAGCGACGACGGCCAAGATGTCTTCTCCCTTTGACACATCGAACGTGATTCGCACGGACTTCTTTGAGTGATCGAAGAGGCTGACAAACGCTCGAAAGACATCAGACTCCGTGATCAGGCCGACGAGAGCCTCGTTGCGGAGCACCAGCAACGCTCCGATCTTTTCCTCGCGCATCAATTTGGCCGCTTCTTCGATCGGTGTATCCGGCGTCGTTGTATGCAGGTGCCGACTCATGATTTCGCAGACAGCAATTGGCGGACGGACCGAGGCGGGAACAACCGCCGCGAAGGGATTTACGTCGGGTGCGAACGAGTGATAAATGTCCGTCGCAGAAATGAACCCAGCCAGATGCGGCCCGCTCGCTCGCTGCTCAACAACAGGCAGTCGTCGAATATGTCGTCGCGACATGATTCTCGCGGCATCCATCACCGACGTCTGCGGGTCAATCGTCACCAAGTCTCGACTCATCCACATGCTAACAATCATTTGCCACCTGCCTCCGTATTCAAGAGCCGATCTGACACGACAAAACTCCCGGTTGCTTGCCGATATGTTTGCCGAAACAGCAATAACATTTCCGCACGCTGAATGTCTTGAACGGCCTGCATTAATTCTGGATCGCTTGCCGACGAACATCGCTCACACAGATCGACAAAGACAAGCGGCTTCCATTCCTGGGAACACCCCAAACGCAGGAGCCAGTTGAGCGATCTTGGCGACGTACACGATCGCAGCTTCGCCTCGGCCAACTGCGCGAGTTCAGTGAATCTCGGCTGCTGTCCGATCTGGCGAAACCAGTACTTGGCGTTGAAATAATCCGGTTCGCGACGATGCAAGATCGCATGCCAGTAATCTCCGAGTTGATGCTCCCCCTGCCCTTCTATGCTTTGCGAGTAGCCATGACTCTCTTCTACAAGATCGTGCATCAACAGCAACCCAGCCTTTAGTGCTGTGACATCAACGATCGAGACCAGTTGCGGTAGCCAATCGGTATCCGACACAGAAGCAAGACACTCCGGCAACCAAGCCCATTCAGACCGCTGCCGTTGCGGAACCAAATCAAGCAACGGCCACTCCGTGGGCGTAGACGACCCGAAGGAGGTGTCGCCTGCGAGAAACCACACAAGCCGTTGTCGAAGTTGTTGCAGGTCATTCATGAAGGATCCTGGGATTGGGCATTCAAACTTCACCATTGTCGCGGCAATTTTGAAATTTGAACGCCCAACCCCAATTCAGTGCAACACGTCTCCGCGAAAGTGATCAATGGCGCTTGTTGCCAAAGATCGCGGAGCAGGCCGGCGAAGGCGGACTCGCAGACCTCGTGGTTTTCCAGTTCGAGAAGTCGGGGATGTGGTCTTCGCGAATCTTCTCGGCCAAGTCTTCAAACTGTGCTCCGAGAGCACCAGAAGCAGACGGTCGTTGACCTAGATGGCCCGGTTGTTTCTACGTCGCCGTCATCGCTCCGCGTGACGAGCCGAGAGCTTCACATCGCGTTGGCAAGCGTTCGGCTCGTCACGCGGAGCGATGACGGCTACGTACTGCCCCCCCTGCATGTCTTCCGGAGCGAACCAGACCCGCAGCTTTTCGCCACGCATCTTCTCGTGCAGCCGCCGAGCGAACTCATCGTCTTGGCTGCTATCGCTGATGAAGCACGATTGGTATTGAATCGGCTGCATCGTCCCGATGAGCGACGGCAGGTAGGTGATGAAATCCTCCGGCACGCTGCAGACACGTAGCGGGTGGCCAAGCTTCGCAGAAGCTGGGTGCCGCAGGCACAAGAAACCCGGAATGGAGGCTGATCGCGCAGTTGACGCTGGCCTTTGGGTTGGACGTCAAACGCAGATTTCTAATGCTTCGCACACAGCTTGAAGCAAGCTGTGCCACCCGCGACGGTTCGGCACCCAATTTGAGAACAGTCTTCAAAGACTTGGTCAGCAGGTTCATGAGATTGCCGACATCAAAACTCGTTCACGACATCGTTGCCCGCTCGTGAACTCAGATTGCGATAGACCGACAAGTTGACGGTGTTCGCCACGAAGTGGACGGAGCCGTCTCCCATCGTGAAGTGGCAGCCGCCATTGTGATAGCTCGCGAATTCGTCGAGGTGCAGATCGTCGTGGTTCGGCGTGACATCGGTATCTCCGAGAATTCGCACGATAGCCCGATCACCACCTGCGATAACACCACTCCACGTGTAATACCAACCGGATGCAGGGCGAGTTTGATGCTCGCCAACCATCAACGTTGTGCTGAGTCCATCGCGAACCTGTGCAAAGCGAACCGCGCTGTTCAAGAAGAACGCTCCGTCGCTGCTGCATGGTGAGCCAGGACCGAGTCCGTCGCAGTCATCGACCTCATCTTTTCCGAAGACACCGGCATAACTCGCTCCCGCCACATCGGTCATGGGCGTTGCGGTGCCTGCGGCGTTGATCGTCCAGCGTTCTGGAGCCAGATCGCTCGGACAACGAAAGTAAGGCAGCACGGTCAACCTCGCGGTGGCATTCATCGGATCGCCCACTTTGACGTTGAAGTTCAGCGTCTTGAAAAATGGCGACCCTTCCAACTGTGGCAGGATTCGAGCACTCCAACTCCAACCGTTGAGCCCATTCACATCTGGCTGCGCGGCCGTGATCCCGAACCAACCGGGCGGCAGCGCGTTGTTGGAATCGTGGTAGCTATGCAACGCCAAACCAATCTGCTTGAGATTATTTCGGCACTGCGACCGTCGAGCCGCTTCACGAGCCTGCTGCACCGCCGGCAGCAGCAAACCGATCAACACGGCGATGATCGCGATGACAACCAACAACTCGATCAGCGTGAATCCATTCCGAGTTCGTTGCATCGTCCGTCGATTCATCATGCCCTCCCATCAATTCCCAACTTCACCCGACTCTTTTCAGGCATACTAGTGCCGAGTTCTCACAATTCGCTCGGCGATGGTAGTCGAGCGATATGTGATGACAAAGAACCGCGATGTTGTCGCTTTCGATAATTCACACGCTCTTCATCGAGTCGCGGCACGACAAAACAACTTTTGCCGCTGCTCAACCCGCTCGGTCGCGCGGGCGCGTTTGATTTCTCGCCGCACGCAGGCGCTGTTCATGCTGTGCTCCGAGAGCACCAGCAGCAGGCGGTCGTTGACCTGGATGGCCCGGTCGATTTTTACGTAGCCGTCATCGCTCCGCGTGACGAGCCGAGTGCTTCACATCGCGTCGGCAAGCGTTCGGCTCGTCACGCGGAGCGATGACGGCTACGTACTGGCCCCCCCGGCATGTCTTCCGGAGCGAACCAGACCCGCAGCTTTTCGCCACGCATCTTCTCGTGCCGCCGCCGAGCGAACTCCTCGTCCTGGCTGCTATCGCTGACGAAGCACGATTGGTATTGAATCGGCTGCATCGTCCCGATGAGCGACGGCAGGTCGGTGATGAAATCCTCCGGCACGCCGCACCCGCGTGTTGCGGTTGATCGAGTAGCCCGCAAGCTTGAGAGCGACTTCTTCGGCTAACATCAATTACCTCACCAAGTCATTTGGAGACCTTGCACTTCGGCAACGCCAGGTCGAGTTCCTTCAGCCCCGCGTTCGTCACGCACGTCTCGCCCAGGTCGATTGTGGTGAGGTTCGGGAGCCGGGCCAGTTCCTTCATCCCCGCGTCCGTCACCAGCGTGCCGTGAAGAAAGAGCATGGTGAGGTTCTGGAGCCCGGCGAGTTCCTTCAGCCCCGCGTTCCCCACCGTCGTGTAGCCTAGGTTGAGTATGGTGAGGTTTTTGAGCCCGGCCAGTTCCTTCAGCCCCGCGTCCGTCACCCACGTCTCGTGCAGGTCGAGTGTGGTGAGGTTCTTGAGCACGGTAAGTTCCTTCAGCCCCGCGTCCGTCACAAAAGTGAATTTCAGGCGGAGTACGCTGAGGTTCTTGAGCCCGGCCAGTTCCTTCAGCCCCGCGTTCGTCACCTTCGTGTGGCCCAGGTCGATTGTGGTGAGGTTCTGGAGCCCGGCCAGTTCCTTCAGCCCCGCGTTCGTCACTTTTGTGAAGCACAGGTCGAGTGCGGTGAGGTTCTGGAGC
>JAPLNX010000009.1 GCA_026400935.1 Planctomycetia bacterium
ACACGCTCTTGATCGACCGTCACGGCTTGGGCCGCACGGTCAGCCCCACGCGACTCACGTCTCGTCAGTCGGAAATCCTCCGCCAACTCGAACTGCCAACCCCCGCCGAAACCCTGCGTCGCTTGCCCCCGCGACCGCCAGACTGACGCCAAACAACTCGCCGCCGATGCCCGGTGGCTTGAAGCGTTCGACACGGTGCGGAAAATGGGGATCTCCAACCGCCGAGCCGCTTCCGCGAAACTCAGCCCTTGCCGAGTGACCAACGAAATGTCCTCGACCTTTCTCGTAAACACTCGACTTTTTGACATGAACGTCGCCATTCACACATCACAATACGAGCCAAGTTGCGCGCACGCAAAACGTGAGCAAGTCCACTGGCTAGAACGTCTCGCGTGGGGACAGCCAGCGGTTCTGGACTGCGGATGAGGCGCGGACCAACCTGGAGTGCTGCGGCTCGACGCAGCCCTCCATTCAATTGAAATAGCGATCTTCGAAGTCCAAGAAACGCTGCTACGAGTTCTGACTGACGAATCTCGTTTTGTGGTTCATCGACATCGTCATTCCAAATGAATGGAGGGCGGTGTCGAGCCACCGCGCTCCAGGGCTTTGCCGGTGAATGCGAAACTGGTTAGAACGTCTCGCGTGGGGACAGCCAGCGGTTCTGGACTGCGGACGTGACGCGGACCAAGACGCTCTTGAGTTGAGGCAGACGAGCTTTTGAAGTTAGACGGCGCGGAGATTGTTCGTGAGCGAAGGCGTCCCGATACTCTTGTTGTCAGGAATGGCTGCGGATGAGCGACTCTTCGAGTCTCAATGTGTCCAGTTCAGTGATCTCCGAGTGGTCGCTTGGATCGATCCGCTTCCCAACGAGTCGTTGCGTGCTTATGCGGTGCGGTTGGCTCACGAGGTAAACCCCGGTTGTCCGTGCATTGTGGGCGGCGCGTCGTTTGGAGGAATCGTCGCACTTGAGATGACCGCACATCTTCAGGCAGTGGCGTGCGTCTTGATCGGGAGTGTTCGGTCGCCAGCAGAGTTGCCGTGGCCATGGCGAGTGCTGCGGCCGTTCGCCGCGCTCGGCCCGGAATGGCTGAGAGTATTCGCGAGAGTTGCGGCATGGCTTGGTCGGGCAGTGTTGGCTCGTGGGACGGTGCGCCGATTACAGCGTTTGTCGCAACCGGAGAGGTCGTTTGTGCGATGGGCTATTTGCGCCGTCCTGCGTTGGAGTCCCAGTCCAGCGGCGCGTGCAGCGCATGTGTACCACATTCATGGCGAGGCGGATCGGATCTTCCCCGTCGCCCTCACACGCCCGGATGTGATCGTCCCGGAAGGCAGCCATGCTCTGTCGTTGTTCAGTCCATCTGCGGTGAACGAGTTCCTTGCCAGCGTTGTAGTACAAGTCGCGTCTCACCGGACGTCGCAATGCAACGGTGAGGGAAAATGAATGCAATGACGTTTCTCCACTGAGATGTTTGCTGCCGCTCCCGTGAATATCATCTCGCGATGTAGGCATCCAAAAACTTCCGAACCACTATCGAGAGGTCACGATGATGAATCTTCTCCTTCGATCCATTTCTGCCTGCGGTGTTTGGTTGAGTCTATCTCTGCTGACAAGTTCCATCGGCTTCGGCGCGGACGACAAACCGCTCATCAAGACGACTCACGTTTACAAGACGGTGGGGGACGTGAAGGTGGAGGCGGACGTGTATCGACCGGAGGGGGCGGAGGCTCGGCCGGTGGTGGTTTGGATTCATGGGGGAGCGCTCATCGTCGGCGGCCGCTCGCAGGTGCCCAAGCAGATTCTGGAGCTGTGTACTCGCGAGCGATTCGTGTTCGTGTCGCTCGATTATCGGTTGGCTCCGGAAGTGAAGTTGCCGGAGATCGCGGCCGACGTGCAGGACGCCTTCCGCTGGCTGC
>JAPLNX010000440.1 GCA_026400935.1 Planctomycetia bacterium
AACGCGAGATCGGCGAATTGCCACTGACCGACTTTCAGCCGAAAGAAACTGACTCCCGGCGGAGCGTATTGCAGGTCGTGAATCTCAATCGTGTACTGCCCATCGCGCGGTAACTTCATCGCGATGCGGCAATCTCCCGCCAGCGTTCGCGAGGGCAGCGCCCAGGCCAATTGCACTCGCTGAGCATCAAACAAATGCACTACCGGCCGCAGCTTGCTGCCGAGCCGTTTGGCTTCGACCTCAATCAACACATCCTCGCCCGCCTTGCCCGTGAACGAGGTCTTTGAAACACCGCTGCCCGGCACCGATCCGTGCAAGCTGGCCGGCAATGCCGCGATTGTTTCCGAGATCGGCAACTGTGGTAGCCGATCGAGCGCGACGGTCACGCTGTTCGAGACTCCCTCGTTCGTCGCCAACCGGAGTTGAGCGACTCCGGGAGGGATTTCGTTCGGCAGCGTCGCCGTCAGCACGAGGCGGTTGGCGTTGCTTTGCTTGTCATCAATCGCCGAATCGACTGCGTTTGCGTTGAGCCACAGCTTGGGAGCCGGTAACAAATCGACTCCATCAATCGTCACGACCGTCGGCTGGCCGATTTGAAACCCGCGCACGTTGACGTTGCGAATCTCCGGCGGCTTGGCGTGCGCCGACTGCACGACGAACGAAACAGCGAGCACGACAACTACGAATCGGATCACAGCTCCCCCCCAGGATATCACCCCACCGGGCTTGTCCCGGTGGATTCAGGCTTTTGCACTACTCATCAATTGGCGAGGCTTCAATCGCACCGAAGTAGTGCAAAAGCCCGCGAGCCACCGAGGCAAGCTCGGTGGGGTTGGTGGCATTAGCCGAACAACTGGTCGATCGGTTCGGCTTCGACCAAACGGATCGGCCGATTGCCGGGGCCGGGCATCATGGTGGTTTCGAGGTCGATGCCCATTGCGTGGTAGATCGAAGCGAGGATTTGTGGTGGTTCGATCGGGTTGTTTTGCGGGCGTGCTCCCTGCTTGTCGGAGGAGCCGATGACTTGGCCACCTTTGATCGGGCCGCCGGCTATGAAGTTCGTCCAGACGCCGGGGTGATGGTCTCGGCCGCCGCGAGGGTTGATGCCGGGGGTGCGGCCGAATTCGCTCAGTACGCAGACGACCGTGTCGTTCAACATGCCGCGATAGCCGAGGTCTTCGATCAGCGCGGTGAAGGCCCAGTCGAATTGCGGGCAGAGCATCCGTTCGTAATCGAGATACGTGTTGTTCAAGCCGCCACCGTCGGCGTGCATGTCCCAGCACGAGAGATTGAAGACCGTGTCGAAGTGGTTGATCGTGATGTACCGAGCACCCCGCTCGATCAATCGCCGAGCCATCAGGCAGCTCTGGCCGAGTGTGTTGCGGCCGTAGCGGTCTTGCAGCTTCGGTTGTTCTTGGGTGAGGTCGAACGCCTGCTTGGCTTCGGGTGAGGTCAGCAGGTTGAACGCGCGAGCGTACGCCGCATCGCGGCCGATCGCCGAGTTCGTTTCGGCCTTGCGTTGCACCTCGTCGATTTGCGTCAGCAGTTGCTTGCGAGCGTTGATGCGGAACTCGGTCTGCCCGGCGGGAGGTTGCAGATCGACGACCTTGAAGTCCGACCGGGCGGGATCGGCTCCGAGGAAGAACGGCTCGTGAGCACTGCCGATGTACGCCGCCGTCTGCCCGTGGAGCGGTCCGGCTCCGGTGTTGCCGATCTTGCCCGGCAGGATGATCGACGCCGGCAGCGTGCCGCGGCTGCCGAAGACTCGCGAGATCACCGAGCCGCTGTACGGCTTCATGCTGTCGGCGTTGAAGTCGTGGCCGGTCATCATCCACCGCTGGCCGTTCTCGTGAGACGCTCCGGTCTTGTGATGCAGGCTGCGAATCAACGCGACCTTGTCCATCATGCGCGCCATCAGCGGGAAGTGCTCGCAGATTTGAATGCCGGGGACGTTCGTGTCGATCGGCTTGAACTTGCCCCGAATCTCCGCCGGAGCTTCCGGCTTCATGTCCCAGGTATCGTGCTGCCCCGGCGAGCCAACCAAAAAGATGGTGATGCAGTTGCGAATTTTCTGCTGCGACTGATCGACCGCCCCGCTGGCTTCCAGCGACATCCAGCTTGGAAGTGACAAACCGACGAGTCCCGCTGACCCCGCTTGCAAGAAGCTGCGTCGCGTAGGTCCGTGACCCGCGCACATTGGGACTCGTTCATTTCCGACATGAAGCATGGTGATCTCCCATTAAGAATTTCGATTTCCAATGTGGTGTTTATCGTCTTATTTACGCGAACTGCAAAACTTCAAGCCCTTCGACATGAAGAAACTCAGCAGTATTCGCGGTGAGCAGGGCGTGATTATGGGTGATGGCAGTTGCGGCGATCCACAGATCGTGAGCACCAATCATCTGACCTCGCGAAGCGAGACCGGCAAATAAATTGGCGTGTTCCCGAGCAACCTCTTCATCCACTTTAAGAATGGGAATTGCGGTCAAGATCGCCTCAACAAACTCGGCGCGGCGCGACTTTCGTTCGGGCGTGTTTGCGCGATGGACTCCAACGAGCAATTCGGAAACGGTGATGACGCTCAAAAAGACCGAACCGCGATCCTTCCACTGGTTCAGATCAACAGCACCGCGTCGCCGTTCGGCTTCGATGAAGACGTTGGTATCGACGATTACTCCCATCGTGGGACTTCCGTAGCTAGCAAGGCGTTTGCCAATTCGACGTCACAAGCGAAAGCGTCCGCGTCTTCACCCAGCGCCGGCAATGACGCGAACAACCGCTCCAAATCGGCGACCGTGTACTCGCGATCTTCCGGCGGAGTCAACCATGCAACAACGCGGCGTTCGTCCTCCAGTGCCAGCGATTCGCCGTGACCGGTCACTCGACGTAGGATCTTGGGAAAGTCATGTGCCGCTTCGGCAACACTGATACGATTCATGGTCAACACTCCTGTTCGTAAACCGAGCCAAGGTCACTTTAGCCCTAACGCTTCATGATGGATTCGCTCCAACAGCCCACTCTTCAGGAGCCTTCCAGTCGTCGGGCGCGTTCGCACTCAAGTTCAAATAGAGGTCATCCAAGAGGTCGCTGTCGATGACCTCCACGGTGAGTTGCAATTTGGCAAACACGTCATTCCGCAGAATGACACACGTTAATTGGGTTCCCGGAACAACGCAGCGCAGCGGCACTCCAGCTTCCACCACACGACGTTCATCAACGGTCAGTTGCATGAGAAGTCTCCTGTGACAGGATTGGCGAGACTAGGCAGCGACAAGCCCATCAACCCCGCCGACCCCGCTTGCAGAAAACTCCGCCGCGTCGGTCCATGACCAGAGCACATCGGAACTCGTTCGTGGCCTATGTGAAACATCGTTGTTTCCTTTGGAGGGGTCAGAGATCGGGGATCAGTAAAACTACAAAACAACGGCCGCCTACGCCGCCGCATTGACTGACTCTACGGCTTGAATGGCAACAAATTGAAATCCACTTTGTAGGTCAATACGCTTACGTTACTCAAGCTTTTCACTGCGTATTTTAGTGCGTCATCTACTTCTTGCGAGATAATGATGCCACGCACTGTTTGACCGGGATTCGCCAGGTTCTCAGCAACCCAACCTATGTAGCGTAACACTTGGCCTACTGCCGCGTCGCTGGTCTTGCCGCGCTTGAGTTCGACTACGACAAAGTCGCCATTGGCTTTATCAAGACAGAGAAAATCAATACTCCACGTTCCGGCGGGAAATTGTCTGCCGGTTTGGTCATCCACTTCATACTTGGCTAACTCTGCGCCGAAATTTATGTGTTTCCAGTTCTTGAAAATGAACTCTTCCAAATGGGCTTCCAGTGCGAACTGGCTCTTGCTGATGATGGCATCTTCGGTTTGTATTGGTTCAATCGCTACGGCTTTGCGATTTTCGACTATTGTGCGGTAATCATCTTCCAAGAGTTGCCTGACACCGCCTTGAAAGTAGGCGAACCAGTTTTCCTTGTTCTCGATAAACCTCAAGCTTGTCACTAGACCTTTTACGGTACGGGTTGCCTCCCAAAGATTGATGTTTTCCAAAAGAACCCCGTACTCGGCTTCATAGACTTTCTTGCCATGCCAATACTTTTCCTTTTGCTCTTTCGACAGTGCAAAAGAGTCGCTTGCGAGAGTGGCCGAAGCCGCAAACGCCATCAATGGCAAGCCGACATAGAAAACTATCTGGTCGCCTTTTTGGAGATTACGGCGGTTAGGCGTTTTTTCACCCAGTCCCCAAAAGCCGTCGGTAAGGCGTTGTTTCAAAATCCCATCTGCAGCGACAATTTCGCCGTCAAGTTTCTTTTGAGTGGTAGTGAAGTACCAGTAACTCATATTTTATCAAACGCTCAAAATATAAATCTTGAAAACAAGACGCACGATCACGCCGTCGCGACCTGATCGGTCAAACGCACCGAGAGTTTCTTTCCGAGGGCCGTGGCGTATCGACGCAACGTCGAAAGCGTCGGGTTGGATTCGGGATCGTCTTCCCAATGGGACAGTTTCGATTTGGCCAAGCCGCTCCGCGATTCCATCTCGGCCAGGCTCAGTCCTTGAGTTTGCCGTTCCGCTTTCAGCAGCTTCAAGACTTCGCGGAGTTCCGGCGCGATGGCGTCGTAAGCGGCTTTCGACTCGCGAGCCGCCGCCAAGACTTCCTCCTTCTCGCTCATTCTCTTAATCCCATTGATAGAAATAAAACGGCAATCGAACGGCCTTCGTACTTGAACATTTGCAGGACGACTTCGTACTGGCCGGGAGTCGTGTCGGCATGTTCGTCGCTGTTGTTCGCGCGAGCCGGCACGGTCGCGAAGACTCACGACCGATTCGCCAACTTGGCTTTCAACTCCGCTTCCAACCGACGCAAGTCGTCCATTGCCAGAGCATCCAACTCCTTGACCGGAGTTTCCTCCAGACCGAGTTGGGATTGCAGCGATTGAATACGTCCGACGGCGACCCCTGACAAGAAGCCTTCCTCGCGGCGGGATTGTTCGTCGAGCCAGAATTTGCGACGGTCCAGATAAAGTTCATGGTCGGCTTCGCTGAGACTGATCATGTGCAACTCCTCAATGGCTTTGTGAATCGCTGGCAAGGTCAAGCACGGTGGAACATGGTCGGAATCAATTTCCTCGGCCTTGCGGAGAAAGAATAACCACTGCTCCAAGGGAGTCACCACCATCTTCGGATCGGCGGGAAACTTGGGAAGTTCGAGAATGTGAATTTCCAGGTCCGGACAAAGCACGCGCCCCTCGCCGTCGACGACTCGAAACCTTGTGTGCCAGTCGGTTCGTCCGGGAAAGACCACGTGATCCGCAAAGCAAATCAGGATCGTCGGTTTCAATTCCGGGTAGGATTTGCCCTTGTCCAACTGCTCGGCATACGAGACCGACCAGTAATAAAGCAACCGCTTCGGCAGTTCCTTGAACGGCAGCAACTGCATTTCCACGTTGAAGAGTTCGCCGGACTTCTGCCGTGCCCGAACATCAACAATGGAGAGTTTGTCATTGGCGGTGTTGCGATCGTTGAACGGATTCCGTATCTCCAAGTCAGTGATCATTCCAAATTCGGTTCCCGCCAGCACAGCCTCCAACACCGAGGCCAAGACATCGCGATTCTCGTCACGCCCGTAAACTCGCTTGAAGGCGTAATCGACTTTCGGATCGATATCGAGAATCATGAATCACCTGCCGTGTCACTGATTGCGATCTCCCAATAGCTCGCCGGACTGACCCACATGTCGTGAGCCGGATCGTCGATCAAACCTCTGGCCTGAACGCTCAACTGGGAATCGCCGAGGGCGAACCAGAGCAACGTGTGAGTGTCGAGCAACAACTTCATCACATGTACTCCACGAAGTCCTGCAGGTGTTCGTCATCCTCGGCAACGATCGTCAGCATTCCCTTGCAGGCACCAAACTGAGGCCGCAGCTTCGTTTTGGTGGTCGATCGCAACTCGGCCACAGGGCGATCGCCCTGCAAAATGACCACTTGATCGTCGGCGGTCAGTCGAGCAATCAGTTCCGGCAATTGCGCCTGAGCCTCTCCCAAAGTCACGGTCAGGGACATGGTGTTTCTCCTTCAAAACCTTATTGGAGACTTCGACGAACGTGCTCTTTGTAGTTTTTCCCGGGGCACAAGTCTCACTGCGCCGATTCAAACAGTTCCTTTGCGTTGATCTGAAACTTGGGGAGTAATGGCGATGTGGCGACGGTTCCCGGCTTGTATTCGCCATGAGCGCGATAGGACTGGCCATCCAGTGACAGCACGATGACGGTCTGCTCGTCGGGATCGACGATCCAATACTCCGCAACACCGGCCTGAGCGTAGTCGTTCCGTTTGGCGACCAAGTCCTCAGGATTTCAATGACAAGATCCGCTCCATTGGGCGGCTTGTCGCCCTCCACTTGTCGATCGTGATGGACATAGAACACATCCGGCTCGCGCAGGCGGCCCTCCCAGAGACGAATTGGGCAAGGAGCACAGAGCACTTCGCCGAGAGATTCTGCTGCAACTGCGTCTTCCAAGCGCCGAGCCAAATACCGCGATAACCGCTGGTGCGAGGGAGTGGGCATCGGTAAGAACTCCAAACAGCCATCGACTAACTCAGCAGGGAAATTCGAGGTTTCAAATTCCAAGAAGTCCGCTTCGCTCCAGTCGCCCTGTCGCGGATAACAATAGGCAACTTCCCAAACCGGCTCACCTCGTTGGGAACGAGGTGGTCGCTCTAAGAGATCGGAGCTCTCTGCAATTGCACCACGTCCAATCATGAACCTTCTCCCCGACAAATTTCGCGACCACTCTACCCGACTGTGTAACTCACCTTGTTCGACACCTCGACGAGCTTGCTCTTCGTGAAATTTCCGGCGGCGTCTTTGAGGTAGCCATCGTACTTAAACATTTGCAGCACGATTTCGTACTGGCCGGGGGTCGTGTCGGCGTGCTCATAGCTGTTGTTCGCGCGAGCGGGCACGGTCGCGACGACCTCTCCGTTGCGG
>JAPLNX010000175.1 GCA_026400935.1 Planctomycetia bacterium
AAGACACCCGAGCTTGGATCAAAACGCACATCACCGAGACACTCACCTCGAAACGCCAAGCCGCTTACCGAGAGTTCCAATCAACGCTCCCCAGCGCAACAAAACTCAGTGCAACGACTTGACGGTTTTCATCAGGCCAGGCCCGCACCGTTCCTGGTCCGACTGGGCAACAGGGCGAATTAGTGAACTCGATGCTGTCAGCTGGAGTGATCATCGAGGGCGGCTGCGTGCGTCATTCGATCCTGTCGTGCAACGTCGTAGTCCACGAACTGGCCGTTGTGGAGCACTCGATTCTGTTTGACGGAGTGTCTGTTGGCGCTGGATCTCGCTTACGAAACTGCATCGTCGATAAAGGAGTCAAGATTCCCGCTGGCGTTCGTATCGGTTTCAACCGCGATCAAGATACGGCTCGATTTACGGTCTCGGAAAGTGGCGTCGTCGTCGTCCCAAAGGGATATGTCTTCAAAAGCGAAGCGACCGCTTGAGGGCTAAACGCCGGAAAGCCCACACCAATAGCTCTGGCGAACCAGGATCAGAACTACGCAACTTCAACTCATATGCGTAAGGTTCATGACGTGAGGGGTTGACCCATTGGCGTCTAGCCTGCAACAACCTCGTAATCGTTGCGAGTTTGCGTTGGCGCTCTTGATTACCTTTCGGTGCTATCCAGCCACACCGAGCTTATCTCGGTGGATTCTGGCTTCAGTGCTACGCCTCTGTAATCAATCGCGTAGTGCAAGAGTCCCTCTACCCCCAGACGAGTTCGCTGGGGTTGGTCTTACACTCGCGCGACTGTTGGCACTGAATACGAAATAGCTCGATGTGGAAGTGAGACAACAATGTCACTCGCTGGCGAAGTCATCAATTTGCAAAAGCACTATCACCTCAAAGGTGGCGTGGTCGTGCAGGCGTTACGTGGTGTCAGTCTGCAATTTCCGCAGGGGGACTTTGTGGCAATCATGGGTTCATCGGGAAGCGGCAAGAGCACGTTGCTGAACTTGCTTGGCGCGCTCGATCGTCCGACGAGTGGCTCATACATCCTCGGCGGACACAACGTCGCTGAGTTGAGCGACGATGATCTGTCTCATATTCGCAATCAGATGATCGGGTTCATCTTTCAATCGTTCAACTTGATTCAGCAATACACGGTGCTGGAAAACATTCAGATTCCATTGCACTACCGACCTGGACGTCCGCCGCTTTCCGCGCGCGATGAGGCTCATTGCATCGACTTGGCGGAACGAGTCGGTCTGGCCGATCGGCTGGATCACCGACCGTTTCAACTTTCCGGCGGACAGCAACAGCGAGTCGCGATCGCACGAGCGCTGGTCAATAATCCAGAAATCGTGCTGGCTGACGAACCAACGGGGAACCTCGATTCCACGACGGGCGGCGAGATCATGAACATGCTCAAGACGCTCAACGCCGAAGGGCGTACGATCTTGATGGTGACTCACGAACCAGAAATCGCCGCGATGGCCAAGCGGCAAATTTACATGAAGGACGGCGTCGTCGCCGGGCATGAAATCTTTCGCGGGTAACTGACTCAAATTGAGCTGTTTGTCGGGATATTGCGTTGAAGATCGCCCCCACAGCATTCCACCGAGGAAACCTCTGATGATTCGTAACACGTCACCGCGTCGATTTCTGCTCATGAGTTTTGCATTCGTGATTCTCGCGGTCGTCATCACTCGACCGGTTGCTTCGCAGGCGACTGCGACAACAACGGACAAGCCGAATGCGACGCAAACAGCCAATGAAGCTGTTGAAAGTTGGCAAGTGCTGCACATCGGCGACAAACGTGCCGGCTACCAACGCAGTCGTGAACGAATCGAGATTCGAGACAAGCGCAAAATCATTGTCAGTATTGGCGAGTTTCATTTTCAGATGATTCGCTTCGGCAAAGAGTTGAACCTGACAACCACACTGCGGACAGAAGAGACAGAATCAGGAGACCTGTTGCGGTTCGCATTTGAGATCAAAAACCCGCCGGCAAATATCACTCGGTCAGAAGGAGTGGTTAGTGAGGGGACTCTGGAAATCACTTCCCTCGTCGCGGGCAAAACCGACAAACGACGAATCGCTTGGGAAACGGATGCGAAATCTCCCGCGTATCCAGAGCGCTATTTGCGGAGCAAGCCGTTGAAGCCGGGAGAGACCTTTTCGACCAAAGTCTTCGTTCCTGAGTTCAGTAAATTCACGAAGGTCAGTTATGTGGCCGATGAATTGCGGCCCGTCAAACTGCTCGATGCGAAAGAGCATTCGCTGCTGCTGGTAAAGATCAGCTTTGCTGCGATCCCGGAATTAAAAATGAGGCAGTACGTCGCTGCGGACGGAAGCGTGAAGCTGGGCGAAACGGACATGTTCGGTGGCGTCGGCCGACTCTATGAGGTGAGCCGCGAAGTCGCTTTGCAAACGATTGCTGGACCAGAATTAGATTTTGCAATCAACACATTGGTCGCAGTCGATCCGCCAATTAAGGACGCGCATCGCAAGAAAAAAATCGTGTATCGCGTCTCATCGAGCGAAGATTCGCCGATGACAGCATTCATCAATGGCGGAACGCAGCAAATCAAGAAGCAGTCGGAAACTGCTATCGAGTTGACCGTCGTTGCCAAGCCTCTTCCTCCCGTGAATTCGCGATTTGTCACGACGGACGAGAAATACCTCGCCGCGACTCGCTTCTTGCAAAGCCGCGACCAAGCAGTCATCGAACACGCTGATCGAGCAGCCGCTGGCGAGTCTGATCCGAGTCGGCTAGCGGCTCGCATGGAAAAGTACGTGCAAGAGAAGATCAAGAAGAAAAACTTCTCAACCGTCATGGCGTCCGCCGCCGAGGTCGCACTGAAGATGGAAGGGGATTGCACAGAGCACGCCGTGTTGTTGGCAGCAATGCTGCGAGCGAAGAAAGTCCCGTCACGCATCGCGGCCGGATTGGTTTATGTCGAGTCCTTGAACTCGTTCGGCGGGCACATGTGGACTGAACACGCATCGCGGCCGGATTGGTTTATGTCGAGTCCTTGAACTCGTTCGGCGGGCACATGTGGACTGAAGCGTTCATCGCTGGTGAGTGGATTCCGTTGGACGCCACACTCGGACGCGGCGGCATCGGTGCGGCTCACCTGAAGATGTCCGAGTCCGCAATGGATGAAGACTCGCCGCTACCAGTCGCTGCCTTTTTGCCGCTCTATAACGCGGTGGGGAAGTTGAAAATCGAAGTGCTGAAGGCGGAGTGATCTGAGAGCACAAGCGGACGAGTTGAAACGCCGAAAGTTTCAAGTGCAATTATTCTTGCAGCGTCCGACGTCATGGTTCGCGAGTTGAGTTTGTGAAGTGCCAGTGTTCGTCGAAGTAGCCGGCACGGAGGACTTGTTCTGTGAGCGCGATACCCTCTTTTTGTTGCGGATCGATTTTCAGGACTGCCCAATCGCCCCAGCGAGGGAACAAGAGGTAGTTGAGTTTCGCGAGTTCGGTTTCGCGAAAGGTATGACCGCTGTTGAGGACGACGTATTTTTGATTCATGCCAGACAGTGGACTCGGGAAGATCAGCGCGGGGAGATGTTCGGCGGCGGAATATTCTTGGTCACCGAATTGCAGAGTTTCCTTCGCCCACTTCAGCGGCAGGCTCGAAAGCGATTTGGCGATCAGAGAATTGCTGCCGGGATCGCCGAACAGGATCAAGTGACGAGATTGCAAATCGTCGTTCGTCACGGCCACGTCGTCTTTGACCGGAAGCGTGCCGCGAAAGTAGTGATGCCATTCCTCTGCGAAACGGCTCAGGCTGGCGTCGGCATATTTTTGAACGGCGACATTCCACGGTTGACCGGTTCCTCGAACGCAGAGAAACGGCGTCGCGAAGGCATCATCAATCGGTCCTTGCAGGCCGGGAACTTTGCGTCCCGCCTGGATGTCGTCGGTCGTTTTACGCCATTGGCCATCAACGTGTGCGAAGACGATTCGCATTTCATTCTGCGGAAACGGAAACTCGGCTGTTCCGATTCTTACGGTCTTCGGCTTGGCCGGAAGCAGCGATGCGATGATCGCAAATCGCGTGATGTTTTTGGGCTCGTCGATCACCAGTAGTTCATCGCGAAGTTTCGCGGCGATCTCTGATCGAACGTAATGACGATCGAGGCTGAGCAGTTCCAGCCAATGGCACTTGTTGTATTTGAGCGTCCAAGTCACAAACCGGAGTTCGCGTGGTTGACGCGGTGCGGCAGCGACGTGCTCTCCGATGCGTCGTAGTTGTTCGCTATGAGTCACAGGGTCAATGACATGGCCGGTCCCCGGAGAGATGAGGTTGATCATCGTCAGCCCTTCGCGCTGCATCGCGTCACCCATCAGAACGTGTGCTTGGAAAAAAATGTCCTTCTCACCCATGCAGGCGATGGCCGGGACGACACCGGCGTTGGCTGCGTAGTCGATTGAGTCGAGCATGTGCAACGCGGCCTCTTGATGTTCGGGCAGCGGCCCGACTTTCACGAAATTCGGGAGCGGTGTTTCTGAAAAGCGGTGCGTATCGACGTAGCCACAATACGGACCTAACGCGACAAAACGATCGGGATGCTTGAGTCCCAGATGCCACGTTCCAGAAGCCCCCATCGACATGCCACGTAGCACAATTCGCTGCCGGTCGACGTTGTACGATTCGCAAACGCTTTCGATCGCCTCGAAGACATCGGTCTCTCCCGCCCAACGGTAGCAGTTCTCAACTCGTCCGAGCAGATGCAGTTCGATGAAAGGTTGATCGGGGGGCAAAGGATTCTCACCATCCCCTTCGTCGAAGCGAGCGATGAATCGCAGTTCGCTCATTCCGACGGGACGAGTGCTGCCATGCAGAACGACATCGAGCCGAATCGGTTTCTTCGGGTCGTAACTCTTCGGCACGATCAACCCGTAAGGCTGCACCGAGTGGTCGATCTTTGAGCGATAGCCTAATGCGAGCTTGCCTCGACGAGTCGCCCACGGTCGCGCCGCATCAGTCTGAAGAGACTGGCGTTCGCGAGCACGTTGGGTTGCCTTCTCGATGAGTGCGACATCCGCCGGAGCGAACTCACGGTCGTATTTCAGCGCCCAGTTCAGTCCCTTCGTAAAAATTGCTTGATCGGCTCGCAGAGCACGCTGATCAACATCCGCTTGCAGTTCGTTCGCAGATTTCTCAAAGGCTTTTCGCTGCTCCAGGGACAACGGTTGAGCAGTTTGGCCATGTACGCTCGACTGAAAAGCCCCGATCACGAAGAGTAGAATCAGACAGAAACGAAATGAATGTCGCATCGTGCCTCCGATGAATGGACAAAATTGATTCGTGGCTTGCCTTCAGGTGGTGCCTGTAGTTCGTACCGTCTAATAAAGGCGGAATTACAAACTGATCTAAGAACCCACGCGGAACTATAACCGGTGCGAAAGCAGATGTGACTTTCATCAATCAGTGACATCAAAGTGCGGTGCATACCGTCTCGATGACAGCGTCGGATATAACGTCGAAACGAGGTTGCGGAACACACAATGAACTTGGACGAACTCCTGTCTGACGTTTTGAGCGATCGGTGGAAACTCACTCGACGTGAGTGGCTGCTGGCGGGAATGACGTCATTGGGGATTGGGACGCGTTCACGGTCGATGATTGCTGCTGAGCCGTTGCCGCGAGATCTGGTCACTTCGCAGACTCAACAGGCCATCGAACGAGGTTTGGCTTGGTTAGCGAAGAGGCAACATGGCGACGGAGCGTTTGGTTCCGGAGGCGGATTCGGACGGAACGTGGCAGTGACGGCGTTAAGCGGGATTGCGCTTCTGGCGTCGGGAAGCACACCGGGACGCGGGCCTCATGGCGAGCAGGTGAATCGAGCGATCGACTTTGTGATGTCCATGTCAAAACCCAACGGCCTCATCCACGTGAAAGAGCAAGATTCTTACGGGCCGATGTACGGGCACGGTTTCGCGACGTTGTTCTTGGCGGAAGTCTATGGCATGAGCAAGCGAGCGGATGCTCGCGAGAAGTTGGATCGTGCCGTGCGATTGATCATTCAAACGCAGAACGCTGAGGGTGGCTGGCGGTATCAGCCGGAACCCAAAGAAGCGGATATCTCAGCGACCGTTTGTCAGATCATGGCGTTGCGAGCCGCCCGTAATGCGGGCCTGCATGTACCGAAAGAAACCGTTGATCGCTGTATCGACTATGTGAAGAAATGCCAAAACTCAGACGGCGGGTTTCGATACCAACTCGTGCGACGTGGCGAGAGCGCGTTTCCAAGATCAGCCGCCGGCGTCGTCGCATTGCACAGCGCTGGTCTTTACGCCGGGAAGGAAGTCGAACGGAGTTTAGATTATCTGCGGCGATACCTTCCTCGTGGTTCGATGCTGCGGTTTGAAGGCCATTTTTTTTACGGCAACTATTATGCGACTCAAGCCATGTGGCGAGCTGGCGGCGAATACTGGGATGAATGGTATCCAGCGATACGCGATACCCTGCTCCGTGATCAACTCCCCGATGGGGCGTGGACCGACTCAACGGTCTGCATCGAATACGGAACGGCAATGGCCCTGATCATTTTGCAGATGCCCAATAACCTTTTGCCGATTTTTCAGCGATGAAGTCTGCTGATGTCATTGATGATTTTGGTGGTGCTATGAGATTGAAGACGGGGGCATTGGTCGTTGGTTACTGGTCGTCGGCCATCGGCCATCCGCCCAACCAAATGACCAATGACCAATCCCTTCTCCCCTTTCGCCATGTGTTTCTCGTCCTGTTGCTTATTCTCGCAAACTCATTCGCGTCTGGCGCAGATAGGCCGCGAGTCACTTTGTTTGATGCCGATGGTCGCACGACAAGAGGTGTGCTGACGGCGATCACTGCGGACTCATTGAGTGTCGAACAAAACGGAGACGTCGTCGAAACTCGTACGTGGACATGGGAATACGTTGTCTCGCTCCGCTTCGATGATAGACCTGTTCCGCGCGAACCACGTGGCACTGCGATCTGGTTGGCGAACGGCGACCGCTTGATTGCGAAGGGGATGAGCATTGAAGAAGAGCGACTTAATGCGGTCTGGGACCGCTTCGAGAAATGGTCCAAATTTTCGCTGCCATTGGAGTCGATCCGTGGTCTCTCGTTGATGCTGCCGCAACATCGCGATCCACGTGACGAGTTGGCGTCTTGGATCTTGGACCGTCGTGAAAAGCGAGATGAAGTCCGGTTACTCAATGGTGATCTCATCGGGGGTGAGCTGACTGATTGGCATGATGGCTCAGTCGTATTGGACACAAGAGCAAGCAAGCTCAAGCTGCCGACCAACGACGTGCGCGACATCGGCTTCAACGCTGATTTGCTGGCGTTGCCTGAACCGCAAGAACTCTGTTGGCTCGTCGCTCTCGGTGATGGTTCACGAATCACTCTGAAATCGGCTGAGAGTCGCATCGAGCGAGACGTCCTTTTTGCGAGGCACGTCAGCGGTACGTCTTTTGAAATTCCGTTGGACTCGATTTGTGACCTGCGTGTGCTACGTGGCCGAGCTGTCTACTTGTCAGATTTGCCAACAATTGAAGAAAAATACACACCGTTCTTGCCAAACACGCGCGCGTGGTCCATGCAGCGCAATCGCGCTGTTGATGGCCGCCCTCTCCGAATCGGAGGTCGTGAGTTTTCCAAAGGACTCGGCACGCACAGCCGATCGATGGTAACCTTCGACCTCGCTGGCAAGTACCGTTCGTTCGTCACCAGCATCGGCATGGATGACACCACTTCCGGCCAAGGAACCGCTGCATGTGCGGTCGAGGTCGATGGCCAGCGCCTCTTCAGCGTCGCCGCCCTCACACGAGCGAACAGCCCAATGCTATTGCCGACCATCGACCTCACCGGCTTAAAACGGATCACGCTCATCGTCGATTTCGGCAACTTCGGCGACATCCAAGATCACGTCAATTGGTGCGATCCCGTCTTGCTGAAATAGCTTTGACTTGTGCTTACTGAGTTCCTCCAGTTCACGTCCTTTTGAAGAGATGTCGCCATGACGATCGACCGTTCGCAATTTCAAGCTCCGTTTTTTGTCGGTGTCGATGTTGGAGGCACAACGATCAAAGTGGGGGTTGTTGATGACAACGGCAAGCCGATGTCTAAATCAGTCGTGCCATCGGAGTCTCGGCGACCCGTTGGCGTGGGCATGGAAAACTTGGAGCGGTGCGTTCACGAGTCGATCCAGCAATGCGGTTTGGCCATGAGCGACATCAATTCCATCGGCCTAGCGACACCAGGGCCAATGGATATCACTGGTGGAAAATTGCTCGAACCTGGGAACTTGCCGACGTGGCATTATTTCCCGATTCGGCAACACGTCGCCGATCGACTCCAAAAGCAAACCGTTTTGCAGAACGATGCCAACGCAGCTGCGTTCGGTGAGTTTTGGGTCGGAACGGCTCACGATGCTCCCAGCGTCGTGATGTGGACTCTGGGAACCGGTGTCGGTTGCGGCATCATCATTCACGACGTGGTCATTGAAGGCCAACATTCCCATGGTGGCGAAAGCGGTCATCTCATCATGCAGATGGACGGCGGACGGAAAAACGTCAACGGGCAGTACGGCACACTGGAGGCCTATTGCAGCGCCACCGCTCTGGTGAAACGCTGTCACGAGCTACTCGACGCAGGACGTGAATCGTCACTCCGAGCTGTGGTCGCTTCAGGCCAAGAATTGACAGCGAAGCTCATCGACGAAGCCTGCGAGGCGGGAGACGTTTTGGCTGATGAACTCATCCTCGACACCGCTCGTATTCTCGGTGTCGCGACCGTGTCGATGATGCACACCATCGACCCCAGCATGGTCCTCATCGGCGGCGCGATGACTTTCGGTCGCAACGATAGCCCGGTCGGTCGGCGGTTCCTGCAACGCTTGAAAGACGAAGTCAAAACCCGCGCATTCCCGATTCCTTATGCCAAAACACGGATCGACTTCGCCACACTTGGCGAAGACGCTGGATTTATTGGCGCGGCTGGTTGCGCCCGCCAGAGATTCACTGGCAAGACACCAAGCGGTACTCCTCATTGAGATGTCGTTCCTGATTGGGAATGTCTACTCGTACTTTTGCGCTAGTACCACGACCGAGAATTGATCCTCCATAAAAAGCGAGTTTGTGTCATTACTGCATCACCTTTAACGGAGGGTGGTGCGATGCCAAGGAAGGCAGTGCGGATTGAGGCGACGGAGCGGCAACTGGAAATC
>JAPLNX010000506.1 GCA_026400935.1 Planctomycetia bacterium
GTCACTTCGTGGAATCGCTGCGGCAGATTGCCGGAGCGTGAAAGTAACCCGAAGCGTGAGCGAGGGCGAGCGCTTCACGGAGCATAGAATTTCAGAATGATGGTTGGTTGGAGCGTCCGCCCTCGCTCACGCTTCGGGTTACTTGGGAGTGTCACATGCGAGCCTTTTGGTTCTGTCTGGTCGTCGGCATCATGGTCGTCACAGCGAGTGCGTTCGCGGCGGACGATGCGGCTCAGCACCGTGAGTTCTTTGAAGCGCGCGTGCGGCCGATCCTGGTCAATCGGTGTCAGGGGTGTCACGGAGCGAAGAAGCAGGAGTCGGGCTTGCGGCTCGATACGAAAGCGGGGTTTGTGAAAGGGGGCGAGGGGGGCGTTGTCGCTGTCGCGGGGCAGCCCGATGTCAGTTCGCTCGTGAAAGCGATTCGGCGTGAAGGAGGTTTGAAGATGCCTCCGGAGAAACCGCTGCCGGCTGACGAGATGGAGACGTTGGCGGAATGGGTCCGGCGCGGGGCGTTCTGGCCGGAGGACTCGGCGAAGACGACGGGCGATTCGATTCGGGAAGCGGCGAAGAAGCACTGGGCCTTTCAGCCGATTGTCGAGCCGGCGGTGCCGCGCAGTCCGAACGATTTTGGGGTGTGGTCGCAAACGCCGGTTGATCGGTTCGTGTTGGCGAAGTTGGTCGAGGCAAAATTGGCTCCGTCGCCGCGTGCCGACAAGCGGACGCTTCTGCGTCGAGCGACCTTCGATTTGATCGGGCTGCCGCCGACGGTGGACGAGGTCGCGGACTTTGAAGCGGACGAGTCAGCCGATGCGTTCGAGCGAGTCGTCGAGCGGTTGCTGGCGTCGCCGCATTATGGGGAACGCTGGGGGCGACATTGGTTGGATGTCGCTCGGTATGCCGACACGAAAGGGTATGTGTTCTTCGAGGAGAAGAAGTTTCAGTGGGGTTGGACCTATCGCGATTACGTAATCCGCTCGCTGAATGCCGATCTGCCGTTTGATCGGTTCGTCGTCGAGCAACTTGCCGCCGATCAATTGGATTTGGGAGACGACAAGCGATCGCTGACGGCGATGGGATTTTTGACGCTCGGCGGGCGGTTCATGAACAACCTGCATGACGTGCTGGATGACCGGATTGATGTCGTCACTCGCGGGTTGTTGGGGATGACGGCGACGTGTGCTCGCTGCCACGACCACAAGTTCGATCCGATTCCGGCGGCGGATTATTACTCGCTGTACGGCATCTTTCGGAGTTCGGTTGAACCGACGCTCCCTCCGGAGTTTCTGCCGCCACCGCAGTCGGACGAGTACGCGAAGTTCTCGACCGAGATGACTGCGCGGCTGAAGAAGCTGAAGGATTTTGTTTCCGGCAAACACACGGCGTTGGTGACGTCCGCTCGGACGCGGGCGGCGGAGTATCTGCTGGCCGCTCAGGCGCAGATTGAGAAGCCGCCGCAGGACGACTTCATGCTCATTGCCGACACGAACGACGTGAATCCGGCGATGACGTTGCGCTGGCAAGTGACGTTGGAAAACGCTCGCAAGCAGCGGCATCCGATTTGGGAGGCATGGACGGCGTTTGCCGCGCTGCCGCCGGAGCAGTTCGGAGAGAAGGCGAGCGATGTCGCGCGGAGGTTGGGCACTCTTGCCCGACCGGCGGGTGAGGTGGGCGATGAAGAGCGTGCGAAAGACAAGAATGAGAGTCGATTGGAAACAGCGACGGCCAAGAGTGGCTATCCTCCGAATCCGATCGTCATCACCGCTATTTGCGAACCGTTGCCGAAATCGTTGAGCGAAGTCGCGACGCGATACGGCGAGTTACTCAAACGGATCGACGCGAAGTGGCAAGCGGAACTCGCGGCGGCAATCGCCGCGAATCAAGCAACGCCGCTGAAGCTGGCCGATCCGCACGAGGAGGAAATTCGTCGCGTGTTGTACGGCCCCGACGCGCCGCCCGATGTGCCGCTGGCGTTGGGCTGGGGTTTCTTGTCGCTGTTCCCGGATCGAGCAACGCAGGGGGAATATCAAAAGCTGGTCAAAGAGGTCGAACAGTGGAGCATGACGACCGCCGGCGCACCGGCGCGCGCGATGGTGTTGGTCGACGATACGGTCCCGTTCGATCCGCAGATCTTCTTACGCGGCAACCCGAATCGACTCGGACAAGCGGTGCCGCGACAAGGTTTGGAAATTGCGTCACCTGATCGGAAGCCGTTCTCACACGGCAGCGGGCGGCTGGAACTGGCGCAGTCGATCGTCGATCCGCGTAATCCGCTGACGGCGCGAGTCTTCGTCAATCGTGTTTGGTTGCAGCATTTCGGGACTGGGCTCGTGAAGACGCCGAGCGATTTCGGGCTCCGCAGCGATCCGCCGTCGCATCCGGAGTTGCTCGACTGGCTCGCCGCGAACTTCATCCAGTCCGGTTGGTCGGTGAAGTGGCTGCATCGAGCGATCCTGTTGTCGGCCACGTATCAGCAATCGAGTCGACCGGACGCGAACAACGTCGTTCAAAACGCGGCTGATCCGGAGAACCGGCTGATCTCGCATATGAATCGCCGTCGGCTGGAATGGGAGTCTATGCGCGATGCGTTGCTGTTGGTCTCCGCGGAGATGCGACGTCGCGTCGGTGGCGAGTCGGTCGAACTGCTCGGCGGGTTCAATCCTCGTCGGACGTTGTACGGCACGCTCGATCGGCTGGACGTTCCGAATCTGCTGACGACGTTCGACTTCCCGACTCCCGCCGCCACGAATCCGCAGCGGGACTCGACGACAGTCGCCCCGCAGGCACTTTTCCTGATGAACGGCGAGCTGTCGTATGAAGTTGCCCGGCGATTGCAGTTCCGGCCCGAAGTCGTGGCGGCGGTCGATCCGCCGTCGCGTGTGCGGCAACTTTTCTTGATTTGTTTCCAGCGATCGCCGACCGACTCCGAACAACAAGCCGCTCGCGAGTTTCTCAGCGATGCACCGACGACCGAACGCTGGACGGCATTGGCTCAATCGCTGCTATTGGCGAATGAGTTTGTGTTTGTGGATTGATTGCAGAAGAAAGAAACCCGAAGCGTCAGCGAGGGCGAGCGCTTCACGAGACTTCGAGTTCATCATCGTTTGAAGCGTCCGCCCTCGCTCACGCTTCGGGTTACTTGGAAGGGGACACCATGTTGCAGACTGTGTTGCACTCCGTGAGTTATGCCGGGTTCTGGCCGGGGCAGGCTCGGTTGAGTTTGGACCATTTCTTGAATCGGGCGAAATCGTTGGGCTTTGACGGCGTGATGTTGATGGCCAAGCGGCCGCATCTTTCGGTGCTCGATTACGACGACGCGGCGGTCGCGCGGTTGCATGACCGCATCGGCGAATTGGGGCTGAACGTCGCATGCCTCGCGGGATACACCGACTTCAGCATCGGCAGCGATCGGCCGGAGATTCCGACGCGAGAGATGCAGATTCTGTACGTCGTGCGGATGGCGCGGATCGCGGCTCAATTGAAATGCCCGTTCGTGCGCGTCTTCACCAGTTACGGGCGAGCGAACGTCGGCTTCGACCAAGCGTGGAACTCGTGCGTCGAAAGTTTGAAGGAGTGCTCGCGACGCGTCGCCGATCTCGGCGTGACGATCGCCGTGCAGAATCATCACGACACGGCGGCTCACTTCGAGAGCTTCGCTGACCTGCTGGATGAAGTGGATGAACCGAACTGCCGAGCGGCGTTCGATGCGTGGTCCCCCGCATTGCACGGCTCGGATTTGGTCGCGGCGGTGAAGCGGTTGGGCTCGCGAATCGTTCACACGACGGTGGCCGATTATGTCCGCCGACCGCGATTCACTTACGTCCCGAACTTGGTCAACTACGTCCCCGAACCCGATGCGATCCGAGCGGTGCCGATGGGCGAAGGTTTTATTGACTATCGCGCGTTCTTCGCCGCGCTGCGCGACGTCGGCTATCAAGGGACCGTCGCGTACGAGATGTGTTCGCCATTACGCGGTGGAGGCGAAGAGGCGAATCTGGATCAATACGCGCGGTGGTTCTTGGATTGGATGCGCGGTTGAGGGCTCATGGGGTGTTTTTGCCAAGTAACCCGACGAGCTTGTGATTTTTTCGATTCAGTGGTTTTTGGGGACGACGATTCGTTCAAGCTGACAGTCAATCGTCGATCCTGCGCAATCCTATGAGGTCGTTTTTTGGTGAAGTCGTATCGAATTCGTTGAAATGTGAAAAACTCA
>JAPLNX010000146.1 GCA_026400935.1 Planctomycetia bacterium
CCTCCGCCAACTCGAACTGCCGACCCCTGCCGAAACCCTGCGTCGCTTGCCCCCGCGACCGCCAGACTGACGCCAAACAACTCGCCGCCGATGCCCGGTGGCTTGAAGCGTTCGACAGGGTGCGGAAAATGGGGTTAAACATCTCATTCACGACTGCGTGAGGTATCTGTCAGCCGTGAAATGTGTTTCGGCAGATCAGTGCCGTTGCTGTTCTCCGTATTGGAAAATGTGATACACAAAGGGCACGGTGATTGTCGAACGGCGTTCGTTGGCCTACTTGGTTTTGCCATTCATCAGATTATTTCTAATTTCCGTGCAAGACTCTTCGCCTTGTTGAGTACATCTCATGACTGACGACACTCCAACCAGCGGCACATTGCTGATGCGGCTGCGGGAACTGGATGATCGGGAGGCGTGGAATGAATTCGTGGAACGTTACACGCCACGAATCTACGGTTGGTGTCGGCGGTATCGGCTTCAAGAATCGGACGCAGCGGATGTGACTCAAGAAGTACTCGGCAAGTTAGTGAAGGTGATTCGGTCGTTTGAATACGATCCCCGACGAGGGAGCTTTCGTGGGTGGCTGAAGACTGTGACAAACAACGCTGTGCGAGACTTTCTGGCGGATTTTTCGGGGCCGGATCGTGGCAGCGGCGATACGCGAATCGGCGAGGCACTCGCCGCCATTCAAGATCCGGCAGCGATCAGCGAGTTGACTGCTGCATTGGAAGAAGAGGCAGAACGAACTCTTTTGCGCGAAGCGGAAGAGCGTGTGCAGTTGCGAGTGCAGCCGCATACTTGGGAGGCTTACCGGTTGTCAGCAGTGGAGGGTGTGTCTGCGGCCGAAGTCGCGGTGCGGCTCTCGATGCCGGTCGCGGAGGTGTACGTCGCGAAGTCGCGCGTTGTGAAATCTCTGCGCGAAGAAGTTCAACGGCTCGGTGGAACGGATGTTTGAACGTCAATGACTTGTCCTGCGTCCCAACAACTGCGACGATTTCTGAATGATGAACTGAGCAGCGATGAGCACTCAATCGTTGTCGGTCACGTTGCGGACTGTCTCGGCTGTCAGCGTGTCTTGGACGGGCTGACAAGCGATCCAACGCCCATGACGAACGTCTCAACGATTACAGAACCCGGGCTGCAAAATTTGATGCATCGGCTGCGCGAGCGGCCGCTCGTATCGTGGTCGGTGATGACAGAACTGGTCGGTTCGTCGATGTCGCCTCGATTCGCGGGCCCGATTTCTGACGTCGCACCTCTAGGTTGGTTGGGACCATATCAAATCGAAGCGGAGTTGGGGGCAGGCGGAACCGGTCAAGTATTCGCCGCGCGCGATAGTCGCTTGGAACGACGAGTGGCGATCAAAGTGCTGCGGCCCCAATGGGCGGGGCACGCGGAGGCGAGGACTCGTTTCGAGCGCGAAGCACGTGCGGTCGCAGCGCTCGAAGACGAGCGGATCGTCAAAGTCTTTGAAGTTGGACTGACTCCAGATGGCTTGCCGTTTCTCGTCATGGAGTTCATCGACGGCGAATCGCTAGAAACACGATTGCGTCGCGAGCGTGCAATCTCACCACGTGAAGCCGCCGCGATCGCTCGGCAAGTTGCCTGCGGTTTAAGCGAGGCTCATCGGCACGGCATCGTCCATCGAGACGTGAAGCCATCGAACGTCTTATTGATCGCTCAATCAAACACGTCGAACAACGATTTGCCACCGCTCAAGCTGGCTGATTTCGGATTGGCTCGCGTGACAAACACAACAGAACAACTCACACAAGAAGGCTTCATTGCCGGGACGCCGGCCTACATGAGTCCCGAGCAAATCCGCCGACCACAGGACGCAGATGCTCGCAGCGACATCTACAGTACTGCAGTGTTGTTGTACGAGATGCTAACGGGTGAGCGCCCATTTCGTGGCGTCGTACGAATGGTTCTCTCGCAAGCGTTACACGAAGAGCCGGTCCCACCGCGTCGCCTGAATGATCGAGTACCGCGCGATCTCGAAACAATCTGCTTGAAAGGGATGTCAAAGGAACCGTCACGGCGATACGAGACCGCTGATGAGTTCGCTGATGACCTGCAACGTTGGCTGAACGGCCAGCCGGTTCACGCTCGACCGATCGGATCCGTTGGGCGAGTTTGGCGTTGGTGTTGTCGAAATCCGAAGTTCGCGACGCTCAATGCCGTCGTGATCGTGGTACTGTTGGCGGGTTCAGCCGATGTGGCGAGATACGCTCGTCCGCAAGCGAATTTGTCGCGTGAACTGGCCGTTTCTCGCGCTGAGAGCGACCGGTTGCGACGAGAGGACGAACAACTGCGCTATGAACTGTCGCAGCTTTCACAATCGCTGATTGTGGCGGTTCAAAATGCAGACGACCAAGCGACGCTAGAAGAATTACTCAATCGTCTCACTGCGATTCGCAAGACGAGCCGCAACGATTTTCGACCGGCGATCGCAACCATTCACGATCGACTGAGTGAGTCGAATACCAAACTTGGGAAATTGTCTTCTGCTCGGATAAATCAGGAAGCAGCAATCAAATTGCTTCGTGAATTAACCACCGAACAACCACAGCGACGTGATTGGAAAATCGCAGCAGTGACGATGTCTGTGCGATTTGCTGAACTGACACGACAGCTTGGCAGCGAACTTGAACCTGAATCAGATAAGCTCGTCACCGATTGCATGCGTGAACTCGATAGCCTCGCCAAAGACCAGTCTGATCGTGCCGAAACCAGTGAGATTGCGTTTGCTCGAATCCGCTTCAGCGAAACCTTGTCTCGACTTGGAAAGCTTGGTGATGCGCGTCGTGAACTTCGACTTGGTTGTGAGGCGTTTGGACGCATCGCGACGCAACCTGGTTGCAGCACGAGCTTGCTTCGAAAAGCGATCGCTACCATCGGACAACTGGCAAATGAATTACTTGAAAAGCAGGAATTCCCTGAGGCTCACGAACTCCTCCACGGAGCAGCCAACTGGGCCGCGCAATTGCTCGATTCAAGCGACTCAACGTTGTCTGATCAACAGAATGCAATTCTGCTGCTCGGCAACTTGGCTCTCGTTGAATACCGGCTCGCTCGTCAGTCCGAAGCCAATCAGCGACTTGACCAAGTTGAGCAAGCATTGCTGCGGTTGGAGGTTCAAAGTCGAACAGTTACGGAAGCCGCCCGCGAAGTATGGATTACCTCGCAACGCCGCAAACTTTCGGAACTCCGATCAGCAGTTTCAAAGTAACATTTCGCAGATCGAATTGCGGGATTCCTGGACTGAGTCGATCGTTTTGAGGGTTTTTCCGAGGTATTTTCAAATACCAAGCAACCGAATCGCCAATCGAACGAGAACCTCAAACCAGCACCTTTGGGCGGTTTCGGGTTTGTGTGAACTGGCCCGCGCGACGCGTGAACTCCCTGGCAGAAGTTGACGAGCGGCAATACGAGTTACATGGAGTTCCGCCTTGAGGCTGTAGCAAACGAGCACGACGCACCGCTCGTTTGGCCTCAAGGGGGGATTCCAACATCAGACAGCTCCGTGGTGTTTCAGAAAGGTTCGGCGATGAAGCGCATGTCGTTCTGGTCAAGCCATTGGCAATGTTGGACGCGAACCTCTCGACGCTCGGGAACGAGACGTCATACGCCATCGCGACTGGAAACGCTCGAAGCACGCCTGAATCTGGCGGCGGTGCTAGTCGTCGAAACCGCCGACGCCTACTGGTTGATTGAAGAGCCATCAAATGATTCACTGGCTCCGGCCTCTGAAGGTGATTGTCTTTACAACGATGATTTCGGCGGCGGTTCTTGGAACGATGACACCGCATGGGACGACGGACTCGCACATGAGTTACCAACTTCCGTCACTCCCATTACATCCAACGGCCAAACGCTCGATGCGACAAGGGCGAGCCTCGCGAGTTCATTGCTCGCTGAGTTGTGGACGTCAGAACCCGACTTCTTTTATGAGGACGTCCTATCGGTCAAGTTCTACGACGGCACTACGATGGACACCCTGATGAACAGCGGCCTCTTCGATGACGGCGGCGGCTCGGATTCATTCAACACACCTAGCTCTCAAACAAGTGACTTTCTTGTAGATTCAAACTCTGGAAACAACACCGGAAGTTCCGCAAACAACAATCCTGAAAGCTTCTCGAACAGGTTCGGTTCCACGAGCGGGACAACAATCGGAGCAGCAAAGCCCAATAGTACTGTTACCGAGCCGGTGAATACGGACGACTCTGAAGAGATAGACATCTTTGCTGCCGCGAAGGCCGAAGTTGCATCGTGGCGGAAACGAGTCGAAGCCGAATCAATTGTTATGAACAACGCTGGCCAAGCGACCGCCTTCGAGGCACTCGTCGTAGCAACGACACCGTCGCAAAAGATCGCGGCAAGCCAAATGATGGTCGAAACGCTAGCTCCGAGTTCTCGTGAAGATTTCGTGTCAGACGCCGCCGCATTAGCGGCCATCGAATCCGCGGCAACTTCGCCGACAACCATCGTTGCTCGCGAAATGACCAAAGCGGAATCGTTCTTCGCAAAGTTTCCGATGTTCGGTGTCGTCAGCGGAAGTACTTCGATGCTTCGATTCATTCCAGGCAACAGCGACGCGAATCGGATGAACCCCGTCGAAGCAGCCGAATCCGATTCCGCCGCCGATAGCGACAACGATTCGCTGTCTTACTCTCAATGGGCTTCGCTCTTCGGAACAGTTAGCCTGCTCGGAACAAGCTTGTGCCGAAACGGTAACCACGACCTGCGCGAAACACCGCCATCATTTAGGTCGAAAAACGACCGTAAACGACCGGTCGTTTGCTGAATGTCACACGCTGATGTTGCAGGATCGAAAGCAGTTCGGGTGCATGCCCCGTAAAGCGATCGGCTCATTGATGGCTAAGTATTTGCGAGTTCTCTGAGCTATTTCCGTTCGCGAACATATCGCACGCGACAACCTCGCGCGAGTGTTTCAGTGATCTTCGGCTTCTCGCCTTTCTGGACAGCAGCAATCGCCGCTTCGACGAAGTTCTGTTTGACTATTCTCGGATCAGTGTTGTCATCCATGGCCCCCATGTAGACCAACTTTCGATCCTGATCGAACACATAGAACTCTGGCGTAAAGATTGCTCCGAAATCTTTGGCGATCTTTTGTGATTCATCAGCGAGATAAATAAACGAAAACCCTTTGTCTTTCACGCGAGCCTCCAGCTTCGGCAATCGATCCGCATCGATACGGTTCACGCACACGGCAACAACCGCGACTTTGTCGTCCGCACCAGCATGTTGTTTTGCAAGTGCGTCGATTCGCTCTTCGTAGTCCACGGCCGTCGGGCAACTCAGGCACGTGAAGACGATCACGACAATCTGCTTGTCCTTCAGATCAGAGAGCGAGTGTTTCTTACCGTCAGTCCCCGGCAAGTTTTCCCAATCTGGGGACTTGTCACCGATGCTCAAAACCTCGTTGAACTCGCCGGCGTCTGCCATCGAGGTGAACCCGATGAAAAAGGCGATTATCATTCGCAACGCAATGGCAACTACAGATCGTAACATGGCCTGATCCCTCGAACTCACAAGTGCCTGCGTTTCTGAATTCACGATCGAACGGATCTACTGCTTTACTGGGCGGCGAGCAGTCACCTGAAACTTATCGACGATTATGCGCGGCTTATCTGTCGTTTCCACGGAGCGATCCGTCTCGACCATTGCCACAAACTCCCATTGCTGGCTGGCCCATTCGTTGAGCTTCGATTGGACAGAATTCGCATCGACGGACTCGGAAATGTATTCCCATCGGGTTGGTTTTGATTCAGTTGCCGCTTGATACGACCGTGCCGCCGGAGTCCCGAACAATCCTGCCGCCAAAATCAGGGTGATAAACAGAGTCAAAACCACCTTGAACTTCGTCATAAACGTGCCTCCTGAAAACGGACCAGATCCCACCTCAAGTCACTGGCTTTGACTTGAGATAAATAAACGACTTTCCCAAACGACCGCCATAGTTTCCGGCAGTGATTTTGATCAGCCCCGGTGCTTGTCGAGCCGCTTCAATTGCGGCGTGAGTGGCCGCTGTGAGTGATTCGATATCGCGACCGTTCATCACAATTTCCATGATCGAGTTCACGCCGTTCGGTAATCGGCTTTCAATTCCAAGTTTCTCACGTAGTGTCGGACAAAATTGTTCGTAGGTACTGGCAATCAAGAACGGATAGCGGCTGCCAGCTTTTGAGGCGCTTGACGCAATCCCGCCGGGGAAGGACATGATCACGCCAGGAACTTTTTCAACCGCAACGACGCCGCGCTCGGTCGCTGCGATGGCCGAATCAGTCGAGTCGGCCATGAACCAGAGATTGCCTCCCATGATGCCGTCGCGAAACCCAAAGCGACGATCGACAATGAATTCTCCCCCCATGATCGGGATGACCCAAACCTTGCGGTCGTATCGCAGGTCGCGCGTTTGAAAAGTGTCGCCGAAGAATGCGATCTTGCGTCCGAGTTTGAAGTACGGATCGGTATCAAGCAAATTGAAGCAACTCGCCGTTGGGCAGGTCAGAACGTTTTGACTGATGCGAGTCAACAGTGATTTTTGTAGTACAGGTTCGCGGTCTTTGCGAAACCGAGGGACATGTACTTGGACAATCGCGCCGGGACGACCGTCGGGGGTCGCAAAAGATTCATCACCGCCTGGACCGACGAAGCGATCCACGCCCGATTCGCAATCACATAGAATTGTGCTGCTCGAATTTCCGGTGACTGCGTTAATGCAATGTTGCAGCCATTTGTGATCGCGGCAGGTGATCAAGAACTCGGCGTAGATACTCCGAAAGCCTTCGGCATAGGTATCTTCGACCTCGCAACCGAGCGAATCCTGGCTCATAGCGTCGTTCCTTCAGTTGTCTCTTCATCGTTAAACCCCACTGAGACTAGCTCAGTGGGGTTGTGGCGGTAGCATCGTAACGTCACCGCAACTCATCTTGGCTTTGAAGTGACGCTGCGAGTTTCCATCGTATCGTCGTGAAGCGGCGAATCGGTCCCCAAATCACTGCGGCCCAAACCCTCGTATGTCGCTTCCTCGGTTACGACTTTGTCCATGAAGATGTCATGCGACTGCATGGGAATTTCCGGAAAGAGTTGGCACTCAAAAGCCAAGGCCACGAGCGGCGTGTCGAATCGAGCGTGTTCGAGCAGTTTGTCGTAATAGCCTTTGCCATGCCCGGTTCGTCCGCCACGACGATCAAATGCGACTCCCGGAACCATGATCAGATCAAGCTCTTCAACATTGACCCGCTTTTCTGGAACTGAGCGGAGTTCGGCTCGTGGTTCGAGAATTCGATACATGCCGAGCGAGAGTTCGTCCATCGACTCCAAGTGAAATAGCTCCAGTTCGCCGTCCACACAGTACGGGACGACGATCCGCTTCCCAGTTTCCAAAGCGTTCGCGAGATCGTTACGTGTGCGGACCTCCGAACGGACATCGACGTAAAACATCACCGTCTTTGCGGAGGCATACTCTGGCAGGCCCATAAAGCGAGCGACAATCGCTCGGCTGATTTCATCTTTGTCCGCTTGTGCGTTGCGATTGGCATGAGCCTGCTCGCGAATTTGCTGCTTCAATGTCGCTTGGTCGAGAACCTCAGTGCTCATGAGCTTGTGCATCCCTTCGGAAAACAGTGATTGTTGGGAAAATTCACCAAGGCTGTGAAAACGAGACGAATGGTAGCAACCTAAAACCGAGATTTCCCGCGCCAACCAGACATGTCACTCGAACGATACGGAAGCTGTTGATACTTACCGTTACGGTTTCGCTGATCGTACTTCTTCCTCAAATTGCAGTGATGAGTGTCCGAAAAACCTGGGCAACATTTTCATCTCAGAAAATTCAAAAACGCTTGGTCACAATCGTCTGTTTGGCGTCTTTCTACGGCGTTGCGACATCTTTTTATCATTCACGTAGACCATCGCACCAAGATTGTTCGACATGAGATTTTATTCTGACCTTCTCTGTTTGTCTCATTTCGAAGTCATTACCGGTCCAATGCCATTGCTCCAATCCTTCTGTCCTGGAATTAGGGGATCAGCATTGAGATTTAAAAACTCGTGTTGGCATGACCGTATTGCCGCCGTTGAGTGATCTCGAAGGCGTTGCTTGTCGCTCGATCGCTGAGCGTCTCTTTGTGACCTATCGACTTGGGTGTTGTCCTTGATGTTCTGCATTCAAGCGAACGACAGCAGGCGATTTGGCACCAGCGTGACTCGCAGGTGAGTGATCGAATTTTATTAAATCGCCACTCGCTTTCGTGCGTTCTGATGCTTGTTTGCGTTCTGTTTTAAGTGGCTCATTGCAAAAGTCAGATCAAAAGGTTTTCCGTGGGCATTCGCTGCTCACAGGGTGAATTTTTCAAACTCCGTTTGGATGAAATCCAAAGAGAGAAATCATGATGACTCTCGAAAGAGAAGTAAGCTACGGCCATAACCTGCGAATGATTTCGACAGTGACGGCTGATATTGCCGACCCGTCGCGATTTGTGACTCGTTACGGTGACGCTATTCGAGCCTACTTGCGTGCACTCATTCCTAACTCACACGATGCGGATGAAGTCGAGCAAGAGTTCTTACTGCGTGTGATCGAGCGGGGGTTTCCAGACGGGCAAGGGCGTCGCGGTCCGTTTCGGTATTATTTGATGACGTCCGTACGAAATGCGGCACTTGGCTACTTTCGAAAATCTCAACGACGTCCCATGACGATCGCGGATTTGTCGTCGATTCCAGAAGGAGTGAAAGCGGATCGCGAATGGAATCGAAAATGGCGCGAATGCGTTTTAAAAAATGCGTGGATGGCGCTGCGTCAGCATGAGCAACGCAACCCGGGGAACTTGTGCCACACGGTGCTGCGAACGTCGGTGAAACATCCTGAAGAAGATTCCAAATTTTTGGCAATCCGTGTCTATTCATTGACCGGCCAAGAGATGACTGCCGAGGCGTTCCGCAAACAACTCAGCCGCGCCCGCCGCCGCTTCGGTGAATTGGTTGTGCATGAAGTCTCACGCACACTGAGTTCCGCTACGTCGGAGTCCATCGACGAAGAACTGCAAAGCCTCGACCTGTTGAAGTACGTGCGAGCGGCGAACGATTGAGAGCGAATCGACGCGGTGGTGAAGATCGCTGATGTTTTGCAGATGTAGCCCAGTTTTCAAACTGGGCTTTTTTTGTTGATGCCTGCGATGCTGTTCGACCGGTTTGGAAAATCGGTCTACTTGTTGTTGAGTGGAAGAAGGTTGAGTCACGAAAGAGTGCGTGTGGACTATGTGTGGTGACGGAAATTGAACGAGGACGACAGCCCAACGCAGTTCACAATGAAAGGCACTAGTTATGAAACTCACTTCTTGGCTACAGCGTGTAAAAATGGAGTCGGCGAAGCGGAAGAGTCGGCGATTGAAGAACGCGGTTCCGCTGATTACGACAGAATCGCTGGAACCTCGGCAGGTGATGACGGCGGCTCCGCTGCAATTATGGGTCGCGACGAGTGGCGGCGACGACTTCACGGGCAACGGTTCGCTCAACAAGCCTTATCAAAGCGTGACGCGAGCGTTGGATGCAGGTTTCGCTCAATACAACACGACAAGCCCGCAATCGGAAACAGTCATCAATCTGCGCAGCGGCGAATATCTCGGCGGGTTCACGGTGATGTATCCGGGCGTAACGATTGAGTCTGCTCCCGGTGAATGGGGCGTGATCTCGACGCCGACGAACGATCCGACGTTGCCGTTTGGTATCCGTTATTACCCAGATGCCGGTCACGCGAAGTTGCTGAACCTCGAAATCGAAGGTGGCTACTACTACGCGGTCAAAACCGAAGAGGCTTACGACTGGGGCAAGCCGACCAAGTACGGCACGCAAGGATTGTTGATTGATCATTGCAAGCTGCATGACAGCGGCGTTGATGTGGTCAAGCTCGTGGCCGGCAGCGACGACGTCGTGATTCGCAACAGCGAGATCTACAACTCGGGCCGACGATTGACGCAAAGTGCTGATGGCATCGACAACCTCAACAGCGATCGAATGATCGTCGAAGACAACTACATTCACGACATCGCCAGCAACGGCATTCTGACGTCTGCAGGTTCGATCGGCTGCCTCATTCAACGAAATGAAATCGAGCGGACGGCATATGCGGGAATCAATCTCGGTTATTACTCCGAGCAAGAATGGATGGACTGGGATGTCAATCATCCCGGCATTTACTCGAACTCCGTTAACTCACAGCTCTTCACGAGCATCGACAATGTCGCTCGCAATAATGTGATTGTTGATGCTGGGATGGCGGGGATCGGAATTTACGGATCGCTGCGTCCGCAGGTTCAGAACAACACGATTATCAATGCTGCCACGCAGGCGCAAGCTCCGATTCTGTTCGCTCCGATCGATATTTGGGTGCGAAACGAAAAGTATGCCTATGCGATTGCTCAACTCGGAAGTAACCCACACACGCCATTGCCAAAACTGGATGACGGCACGGCTGCCGGAGCACAACTCGACGCTGCGGGAAATTTGCCGAACGGGCCGGGTTACCTGCATGTCTACACGATTGGCGCACTCGTCGAGAACAACATCGTCACGGTCAAGTCAGACAACCTCACTCGACTGGTTGATATTCGGCCACAGAGTTATCTCGGCACGCAAACGATCGACTACAACCGATATTTCGATGAAAAGATGACGCGGCAATATCTCTTCATTAATCGCAATCCGATGGACGGTGTGCCGGAAGAGACCTTCCCGCAGTGGCAGCAGAACGAAGGGTTCGATTTACACAGCACGCTCGGCAATCCGAGTTTGAACAACGCTCCGAATTCGAATCATCCGAACGACTATCACCTCACGGCTGGCAGTGCGGCGATTGATACGGGAGCGTTGGTTCCTGCTGTGCTCGTGGCCGACGATTACGACACGCAACCACGCGTCGGCGCGCCGGACATCGGAGCAGATGAGTTCAACAACGGGGCGATTCGTTCGATGCCGTCAGCCACGTTCGGTGCCACCACGTTTGAAGTCGTCGCACCGTTCAATCATCCGTGGACGAATCTGCTGGAGAATTCCGGCGCGGTGACGATGACCGTGCGGCGAAACGGTGATCTGCACGGTTCCGCAAGCGTTGATTACTACACCGTCGATCAAACGGCTGTTGTCGGCTCGGACTATGTCTCCACACGCGGGACGCTCAACTTCGCCGATGGGCAAGCGACCGCGACGATCTCGGTGCCAATCATCAACGACAACGTTGTCGAAGGGGACGAGGTCTTCCAAATCAAGATTGCGAATCCGCAGTCACAGAATCTGCTCGGTACGCGGCTCAGTAAGAGCGACACACTCAACGTCAATATCGACGAGGATCAAGCACCGATCCCGACGAACTATCGCACGCTGGTCGTCTCGAACACCGGCAACGACAAGACCGGTGACGGCAGCGTGACGCATCCTTGGTTCACGTTGCAGCACGCCGCCGATGCCGTACAGCCCGGCGATTACGTCATCGTCAAAGCGGGGAATTATTGGGGCTTTCAAGTGACGACATCCGGCAAGGCGGACGCTCGAATCGTCTTCCATGCCGAGCCTGGAGTGCTCATCGACAAACAGAATTCAGTCACCGCCGACGGCATCAATCTGGAAGGTGCAGACTATGTGACTGTCGAAGGTTTCACAGTCAACAACATGGCTCGCACCGGCATTCGGAGCGTGCTGAATACCGGCGTCGAGATTCGCAATAACCATCTCGATCACAACGGCATGTGGGGCATCTTGACCGGCTTTTCGGAAAACCTCTTGATCGAGAACAACGTCGCGTCAAATTCAGTGCAGCAGCACGGCATCTACGTCAGTAACAGTGCGGATAACCCGATCGTGCGGAACAACGTCACATTCGGGAATCGTGACTGCGGCATTCAACTCAACGGAGACGCCGACCAAGGGGGCGATGGCATCATCAGTCACGCACTGTTGGAAGGAAACGTGATCTACGACAACGGACTCGGTGGCGGCGGCGGATTCAATCTCGATGGAGTACAGGATTCAGTCATTCGCAACAACCTGCTGTACGGCAATCATGCGGGAGGAATCGTGCTGTTCTGGCAGGACGCCGGCGGTGCGTCAAAGAACAACCTCGTCGAGAACAATACCGTCATCCAAGCGAACAATTCTCGATCAGCGATGGTCGTTGATAGCAGTCCTGGGAATCGCCTCATCAACAATATTTTCTACAACCCCAGCACTTACAAAGGAAGCATCGCCATTGATGCGGCCAGTTCGGTGGGATTCTCCAGCGACTACAACATAGTCGATGACAAGCTCGTCGGCCCGACCGGCTGGCAGAATCAAACGTTGTCCCAGTGGCAGCAAAAGACGGGACAAGACCTGCATTCCATCGTGGCTAATCCGACGACGCTCTTTGTCGATGCCGCACACAACGATTACCACTTAGCGGCGAACAGCCCGGCCATCAACAAAGGAACCGTTTGGCCTCCCGATCCACGATTCCCGATGGGGCCAACACACGTTGACATCTACCAACACGCTCGACCGCAAGGTGCGGGAGTCGATATCGGTGCCTTCGAGACCACGCCGAGCGGAATCATTCCCTGTATCAAGTTCTCATCAGCAGACTTCATGGCATACGACTACAGTGGCATGGCGGTCGTCGAGGTCGATCGGCTCGAAGACACTGAAGGTACGACGACAGTCGACTACGCGACGACCGGCGGCGACGCTCCAACAGCGGATTACACGCCGGTCACCGGCACGCTGACGTTCGCTCCGGGTGAGACTCACAAAGAGTTCCAAGTGTTTGTTGGCAATCACGCGACCAACCACCACGAAACGATCGGCCTCACTCTAAACAACGTCAGCGACACACTGCACAACCCACCCGGTTACCACAATCCTCCGGGCGTCGCGACGCTGCATCTCATCACGGATACTTACGGTCGCGAAGGAACATTTAACTTCAGCACCGAAGTCTTCGGAGCAGAAGAGAAGAACAGCAGCGTGCTCATCACGGTGTATCGAACTGGCGGCAGTGCGGGAGAGACCTCGGTCGATTTCGCGACACAGTTCTTTGTCTCACCGCAAAAACCTACGTGGTATCCGCCGCATTGGTTGCAGAACCATCATCTTCCAAGCGTCACCGGTGACGCTGCTGCGACTCGGGGTGCCGACTTTCAAATCGTCACAGGCACGTTGAACTTTGCCGATGGCGAGGTCATCAAGACGTTTTCGATTCCGCTCGTCAACGACAACTTCTACGAAGGCGAAGAGGCGATCACGTTGCAACTCAGCAACGTCACTGGAGGTGCGAAGCTCGGTCAGCAAGCGATGAGCTATGTCGCGATCCATGACGACGAAACGCCGATGCCTGGCACATTCAACCTGAGTGCCGCGACATATTCGGTGAACGAAGGAGCCGGCACACTGAGCTTCACCGTCAGTCGCGACGTCGGCAATATGGCCGCGAGCGTTATCGTCGCCACGACTGACGGTGCTGTCGGGAAGCTCTCGAATCAAATTGCGTACGGCCTGAGCGACTTCGGCCTGCTCTCTGCCAACGGTGCCTTGACGTTGAACTTTGCTCCCGGTGAGCTGACCAAAACACTGACGATCTCAATCGTCGACGACAAGAAAGTGGAATCGACCGAGTACTTCACGATCGGCCTTCGTAGCCCAACCAATGGAGCCAAGCTCGGGACGATCGAATCGGCAATCGTGTCGATTATCGACAACGACACCGTGATCCCGCCAACAACTTCTAGCCTTAAGAAAACCACGGCTGCCGACGGCTTGTTCTCCAACTATGGAACACAACTGGCGAGTGGCCTGTCGCTATGACTTCGTTGTCGCCCGGTTTGAAAACCGGGCGATGAAGAGACAACAGCGTCGTTAAAGAAACGCAGAGCGTGCTGCTATTCAGGAGCAATCACGCTCTGCGTTTCGTGACCACATTCCGACTGCATTCCATCAGTCGGGCTGTTTTTCTGGATGAGCTTTCCGCAGATGGAGCCACACATCGAGCGACCGGCGTTTAGTTGCAGCACCGACGGCTTACGCGCACGTCGTCGGCGTTGCACCTAAATACGTGGCCCGACAACCGGCTCAACCGTTACGTGAATCGGCTTCCTCTGATTTGCAGGCCTGCGCGTTTCATCCCGTGTTCATCTCCTGTCCCATATCACTCATCCTGTTTCGGAGACCACATCCTTTTCGCAAACCTTGTTCTGGCTTACCCTCCGCCCATGCCTGAGTTTCGCTACATCGCACGAGAGCTTTCTGGCCGCGAGGTCACAGGGCAGGTTTCCGCCAACAGTGAGATGGATGTCATCTCGCAGTTGTCGAGTAAGCAGCTATTTCCGGTCACGATTCAGCTTGCTCAAGTGACGGGAACTCAGCGAGTTGGATGGGTACGACGACCACGTGCTGGGCAGTTGGCGACATTCTTTTCGCAGCTTGCTGACCTATTGCGATCCGGTGTGCCATTGCTGCGATCACTGGAGTTACTCGAACGTCAGGCATCGCATGTTGGCTTGAAGGCGGTCTTGAAAGACCTGCGAGAAAAGGTCGCCGACGGGACTCGCTTAGCCGAATCAATGCGACAACATCCCGAAGCGTTTTCCGAATTATCGACGAGCATGGTCCGCGCAGGCGAGGAAGGCTCATTCCTCGAAGATGTGCTCAAACAGGTCGCCGACTTCACCGAGCATCAGCAAGAACTGAAAGGCAAAGTCATAGGTGCGATGGTCTATCCTTTGTTCCTTTTGGTTGCTGGCGTCAGCGTCGTTTGGGCGATGCTCGTGTGGTTCGTGCCGAAGTTCGCGCCGATCTTTGAACGCTTAGCCGAACGAGACGAATTGCCGTTCGCGACGACATTGCTGGTTTCGATCAGTGACTATGTGGGGAGCTATTGGTTCGTGACACTGGGGCTTGGCGTGGGCGGCGTGTTCATTCTGCGCCAGCAACTACGAACTGAAGTCGGAATAAAGCGTTGGCACCAGCTCGCGATCAATTTGCCATTACTTGGACCAGTTGTGCGCAGCCTCGCCGTTGCTCGCTTCTGTCGAATCTTGGGGACGCTACTCAAGAACGGAGTGCCGATTTTACAATCGCTCCGCATCGCTAAGGACGCGACGGGCAACCGAGTGCTTTCGGACGCAATCGCTAATGCTGCTGACAACGTCTCATCCGGTAAATCGCTCGCTTCACCACTAGCGTCCAGCGGCCAATTTCCCATTGAAGTGGTCGAGATGATTTCTGTTGGCGAAGAGGCAAACAACCTCGAACAGGTTCTCATCAATATCGCCGATACGATGGAACGCCGGACGCAACGATTGATGGACCTTGCCGTGCGCTTACTTGAGCCACTGATGCTGATGGTCATGGCTGCGCTTGTGCTCTTTGTCGTCATCGGCCTACTGCTGCCGGTGATGAAGAGCTCTGGCACGCTGTGATCCGACCTGACGAAGTTTCAACGTAGGCGAGTCGCTTCGTGGCTCGAAGGTTTCCGATCACGGAGAGGCCGTGACAATTTCGTGGAGCACGTTTTCAACGTGCTCGAAATTACGTTGATTGACCAAGTTGGAACGTGCCCTACGGCATTTCTTCACAAGCTTCGGTGTTGACCGGTCTACTTTGCGTTACCGCAATGCAGGACCATTTGGAGCGAACTGTGGATTGAATTCTTGAATCATCGGAGCCGAATTCGAGCGTGGAAAATTCTGCGTCGGTGAAGCAGGCACAACGTAGCCGCGAGCACCTTGTTGTTGTTCCATTGCCGCCTGAGTGGCTGGATCAATGATGATTTGAGTCTGGTTTGGTGAAGCAGCGTTGTATGCCGGAGCCGCCTGATATTGGACGGGCTGCGAGTGAGTGACTCGTTGTTGTTCCGCTTGAAAATCTCGCCACGCACGCAAACGCCCCATCTCGACTTCGTAAGAGGAACTTGCTTGTGACATCTGCGGTTGCATCGTCGGGTTCAACGAAGCTCGCCCGTGATAGCGGTGCCACCATTGTTGCGAATAAGGCATCCCTTGCGGCTGTCCCCAACGGTAAGCGAGGTCCGCTTGTGCGAAGACGTGTTTGTAGTTGTAGGGGCGGTAGAAGTGATATCCGGCATACGGACCAATCTCTTGAAAGTAGCCATGCATCCAAGCTTCTTGAGTGTCCCACGGGTGTAACGTATCGCCGTTGCTCCCGCTGTAACCATTGAGCCCCATGCCGGTCGAGTAGATGCCGCCACCGGTTCCGCCGCCATTTCCACCAGAGAAGCCGCCGCCTCCGTAACCGCCGGACGCAAAGCCGCCAGTGGCGTAACCGCCGCTGGCACCACCGTTGTTGCAGGTCTGGCAACCACCATAAGGGTCGGCACCCAACGACATCACTAACGCCAACGCCCAAATGCTGCTCGACATGTCGGCCTCCCTGCTTTCTGAAATTTTCTGTGGCTGATCGCTATTCGGTCTTGAGTCAGTTTGAACGATCGTCGTCTTTCGCTCCGCGAAAGAACGCCCTTTCGTGAAGGGAAAGGCGATCTCGCTGACTCACTGCCCTCAGATCGTCTCTCTCTTTATCGGCCGGGCAATCGAACTTTCCCCGGTGTTCCTCAAAATTCTGACAATGAGCACCATCGTCATGTTTGATACGGCTTCGCATGATCTGGCGGGATTTGCCGGTTGTTTTTGAATTTGTCTGTCTTTGTGAGCTAAGCGACGGATATCGTCCCGACGTTTGCCGCCAACGGTGCAACCCCTCGCCCCTGCGGATTGGCTTGTCAGTCTGAATTGGATTGGTCATCGCGGTTGTTCGAGAGTCGAGCAGGATTGCTCGAAAACTTCTCGACGACATACGCAGGTCCGGTTCGGAAACTCATCAGCAAAGGGGTGCCCTAATGCGAGTGTCGTTGTTGTTCCGAACTGCATTCTTTCTCACGTTGGCAACCGCCTTTGCCAGTACCGCTGATGCGGGCGTTCGAGGCAAGCCAGTGAGCGTCAAGGCTCCGGTTCCGTCAGTTGCTCACAAGCGAGTTGCTCAAGCAATCAATGAGTACTCGACCGTGAAACCTGTCCCGCTCCCAGCGGATCCAGTTCACAGCGAGACGGTGATTAACGAGACAGTCGTGAGCGAAACAGCGGCGGACGTGGGACATTCCAATTGCCACTGCGGTCCGACGGTGGCCAAGGCACATACGAATACGAACACTGTCTTCGTACCCATGTCCATGATGATGCCGATGATGGTCCAGCAACAACCCGTCATGCACGTGATGATGACGCCGCCTTGTGCAACCTGTGGTGGCGGAATGAGCGGTGGAATGAATCCAGCGGCGACTGCTGCATACGGCCAAGCGTTTCCAAACGGTTTCTACCGTGGCGGAGCCGAAGCCGGGATGTATCACTTCCCGTACTACAGTTACCGTCGCCCGTGGTACTACCCCGGCCAACCGAGCTTTCATCGCAGCACGGATAATGTTTGGTAGTCGGTCTTGGAATTGGTTGCATACATGAGCCAGGCGAGCGGGGCAAGAAAGCTCCGTTCGCCTGAACGGCACTCAGATGCCCTGCCCTTGGGGCTTGCAATGTTGTTCTGACTTCGGATGCTTCTCACAGAATTTCTTCTGAGTCATTCCGCAGGCAGCTTGAGTAAGCATGACTGAGTCCTTTGATCCATATCACAAATGGTTGGGCATCCCTCCTGCTCATCAACCTCCGACGCACTATCGGCTGTTGGGAATTGAACACTTTGAGTCTGATCGCGAAGTCATTGATGCGGCGGCCAATCAGCGGATGCTGTACCTGCAAGACTTGGCGGGCGGTCAGTTCATCAAAGAATCACAGAAGTTACTCAACGAGGTTTCTGTTGCACGGCGATGCTTGCTAAATGCGGAATCGAAAAACCAATACGACACCGAACTGCAAATTCGCCTTTCAACCCCCAAGCCCGCCCTTCCTGTCGCAGCAGTCATCGCCCCGCCTGTTGCTCAACTCGTTGTCGCACCCATAGCCCCGGTTGCTCAGCCGATCGCAGTTGCGGCAAGACCTATTCCCGTCGCACAGCCAGTTGTCCAAGCTAGCTCCGTCGCGGAACCGATTGAAACGGATCTGTTTGCCGGAATCTCTGACACAGATGAAAGCGACTCGAAAACCTCGACACCTTCGGCGAGTGTGGAACCCACAACGAAGCGTGGGTCTTCCTCGACCATATCCTCCAAGCGAGTGCAATTGCTTGTGAGTGTGATCGCGGTCGTAGCGTTTGTTGTCATCGGAGTTCTGGCAGGGCCAACGTTCTTCGAACCCAAGAAACCCAAGCCCGGCAAAGTGACAATCCGCTGGCCGCTGAATGAACGCGAAGGGGCGAAGATGCTGGTCGATGATGAACCAGAAGCTGTTCCGAAGTCAGAAAGGTTTTCGCTAAGCGTTCCCGCCGGCAAACGAATTTTTGTTTTCAAAAGGCGCGGTTCCCACGACCTCGAAAAGAGGCTGACGGTGAAATCCGGCGAACAGCACCGCATCGAAGCGACGCTCTGGTGGCCCGCTCAAGAAACCCACAATTCTGATACCGCACCGGATCAAGAGGTCAAACCAAAGAACAAACCTACGGCAAAGACCAAACCGAAGAAATGAAGTGAGACGCAACACACGAGCGTGAGCGTTCTTGAATGCTCTTCCTTGTCATCGGACTTCTCCGTGTCGTCCGTGTCCCATCACTTCCCTAGCAGCTCGGCTTTCTCTGGGTCGTTCTTCCAATCGAACTTCGCGGCGAATTCGGCGGGCGTATAGCTACGTTGGGAGCGGTCGGGATACATAGCGACGTAGACGATTTGGTCTTCGACGCCGGGATTCAATCGACGAATGTGGCTCGCACGCGGCAGACGATACTCGCGTATAAGCATAATCGGCCTCAACTCACCGTGGCGTTCGATGCGATCTATGTCTTAACGCGGCTCGCTTCGCTCGCCGCAACCTGCAGTGAGTTGAAAACGGCGTCCTGCTGTCAGATACAGAGAGTTGTCTTGACCTCTGGCTGGAGCAGAACGCCGTGGAAACACCGACTCAATTTCAAACGAAACATGCC
>JAPLNX010000328.1 GCA_026400935.1 Planctomycetia bacterium
CCGAAACCCTGCGTCGCTTGCTCCCGCGACCGCCAGACTGACGACGAACAACTCGCCGCCGATGCCCGGTGGCTTGAAGCGTTCGACAGGGTGCGGAAAATGGGGTTAAACAATTCGCTCATGGCCGACTGGTCTAAAGAATTGCGGTTCGTCCTACTGTGGGCCGTTGGACTCGACATCGACGATGCGTGCCGTTGGCTTCGAGAGATCCACGAGGATCGGCTGCGGAGTTTCGACGAACGCTTGGTTTCCAGCAGCATCGCGAGCGAGCAAGCGGATAAACAGGCGGGACGGAACTCCTTGATTGACGCTCCAGACATAGTTGCCTGTGTCGGGTTGAGAGGTGCAGATCGGTTCCCAAGGGCCATTCGGATTCGCGGCGTAATACAACGAGATTGGTTTGTCGCTCGGGTTGTCATCGGTGAGTCGCCACGAAATCGAAACCTTGTTCATGGAACCGCCAGCACCCTGTTGAACTGGCAGGAGTTGCACGACCGGCGGCGTCCGATCGACCACGATGACGATCGAAGGCTCTTCTCCTGATTGCGGAGGGTCATCGGCGAGGCCCGCTCCGCTCCGAACTCGAATTCCGAAGCCGAAGATGCCATCCTCAGGAACATCGACAACAAATGGGCTTTGTTTGTCAGGATCTTCGCCGTACTTCCACCACTTCTGGCCGTTGTTTTGAGTGACGAAGAGTTCGACGGTGCTCACGCCTGACGGTCCGACATCGTCAATACGATAATTGATTTCAAACCGATGTGACTTCACCGCGCGGAAACGACCAATGGCAGGCAAGCGGTTTCGGCTCATGCCCCATTCGGCAGTACTCACTCGGCCTTGTCCTGACGAAGATGTGATGGGCGATGACGGAGGGTACGCGTTGCTCGCTTTTGCCTCAGTTGGAATTTTGGCTGCGGGGAAATTCGAGTTAGGGAAGTTTGGTGCTGACGGCGAATTCGGCGTTGGGAATGAAGAAAATGGATCACCCGGGGCAGGGGGGACGCCGCCAATTCCGGACGGGCCGAATGGAGATTGATTCGATCCCGCAACCGGCTGTGTGTAATCAGCGGCATCCGGCCGTCGGCGCAGTTGTCCGGCAGGCGGTTGCTGCCCCATCGGGAGTTGATTCATTGGCTGTTGCCCCGATGTTTGCACCACGACAGCGGTTTGTGCGGAACCGACATTCCCCGCTCGATCAGCGACTGATCCACGGACGGAGACCTGCCCGCCAGCAGGGACGCTCCAAGCAGTTTGGCCAGCGGCTTGAGCTTGCACGCTGACTGGTTGCCATTCGGTTCCACCTTGAGAGAACTCAAGTACGAGTTTGCTCGGATCAAGGTTAGTGTCAGATGCACTCCACGAGAGACTGACTTTGCCAACCTCGCTCTGTTGAAGCAGCAATTGAAGGTCTGGATTTTGACGATCAACCACGACGATGAGCCCAGGCTCAGCCACGTTGTTGTCCGGATGCAGTTGATTACGTCCGTCGAGCGTTCGCACAGCGAACCAAAATTCGCCATCGACTGTCGCCTTGAAATCAAAACGACTCGCGTCTGGGGCAACCGATTGCACGTGTTGCCAGTCGAGTCCTCCATTCCGCGACAAGAACAGCCGGATTTCCTTCGCCTGCAGTCGTCGCATTTCGACTTGATCGAATCGGAACGGAATGCGAAAGCTTGGTTGATTGGTGAAGATCGGGTTGGGGAGTTGCTGCGCTTCGGCTTGCGCCGTGCTCAGTAGACAGGCCAAGCAGATTATCCCACGAAGAATCGGTTTCATACGAACGTCTCCACGTCGGTGCGAGCGTTCCGTTCTTCGGCAGCAAACGCCGATTGAACGGAGCATCTGCGCGATGCACCGAACCTCCTCGTCCGTATCGGCGGCAACCGTCGTAGGACTTGAAGCGGAGGTTGGGATGCGGCGGATATTTCCGCAGAGGCAAGATGGGACGGGCGATCTTCTGTAGACCGCTTTCCAAACCGGGTCTCTTCGTAGCCCGATTTGGAAAACCGGGTTACGAAGGAAATACAGAATGATCACTCGCCACTACGGCACTGCTTCATCAGGGTGACATATTGCGACGCTAAGTCGCGGATTCGGTCCATATTGCCCGATTCAACAGCGGATTTCTCGACAAGCTGGCTGCCAAGTCCCACCGCGCATGCTCCAGCTTTGACAAACTCTGGTAATGTTTTCAGATCGATACCACCAGTTGGCAGAATGCGCACTTGAGGAAGCGGGCCACGAATCGCTTTGAGGTAGTTTGGCCCAACACAGTCCGCCGGAAACAACTTCACGATGTCGGCTCCCGCTTCCCAAGCGGTTACGATTTCGGTCGGTGTGAACGCTCCCGGCATCACCAGTTTACTATATCGCTTGCAGAGTTTGATGACTTCGAGATTGATCGACGGAGAGACAACGAACTCCGCTCCGGCAAGAATTGCCGCGCGACAGGTCTCAGGATCGAGAACCGTTCCGGCACCTAACAGGATTTTTTTACCGAGGTCTTTTTTGACGGCGGAGATAATTTCGAGCACGTTAGGAACTGTAAACGTCACTTCAATGACGTCTATTCCCCCTTCGTAAAGAGCCCGTGCGACATTCACCAATTGGTCGCCAGAAGTCGCTCGTATGATGGCGACAATTCCGCAGTCCAAAACACGTTGCAAATCAGAGGGAGAACTCATTGGGCACCCTAAATTCTTGTGGAAAAATTTGACTGGCGGATTCTAGCGCGAATGGGTTGTTGTTTCATCCTGTAGACCAGTCTTGTTCTGATTTCATTGTGCATTGATAATCCGGAACGTTTGAGGCGATCCACGAGACGAAAGGGTTGACCGGTGATTCTTGCTGCCAAACGAGTGACGTTGCAGACGATGATTTCGCAATTCACGAAAGGCCACGGTTGGATTTGGGCGGTGCTGGTTGTCGTGGCGGTGATCGTGATGTTTGCGATTGTGATTAAATTAAGAGAGTGGTTTCGCAGCCAAACGCAATCGGAATCCTCGCCAGAACAACTACTTCTGGAGTTTCGCAAAGCTCACCAACAAGGCGAATTGTCTGCCGACGAATACAAGACGATTCGCGAACAACTTTTTAAGAAATCGGGTGAGGTAGACCAGAAGGACATTTCCGGAAGCGGACCTTCTGCCGGTGATTCGGTCGGAAGCCCTCATCCAAATAGCGACTGATCCTAGCCAAGAGGGGTGCCGATATCGGTGGGGACTCGCTTGCCCAGCGTGTCTCTGTCAGGGTTCACTCTCGTAGAGAGATCTTGGCAAAGTTACCAGGAGAGCACGGACGCTGTCTCCTCACCAGGCGAGAAGATCGTGATCGCCTTCCCAAGGTGTTGAGGTTTGACCGACAGTGTTGAAGGAACCCACATGGCCTCTTCTGGAAAAGATTTTACGTCAGGTCCAAGTAAGCGTGGTCCCACCGGCAAAAAGAACGCGAGCTGTTCTTTCTGTCGCAAAAGCTACCGTGAAGTCGGCCCGTTGGTCGAAGGACCGGACGACGTTTATGTCTGCGGTGAGTGCGTCGAATTGTGCCAATCAATTCTTGATCAAGAACGCCGCCGACGTGGTACGCCGCATAAACTATTCACGAAAGTTCCGACTCCTCGGGACATTGTGAGTCATCTCGACAACTATGTCGTCGGACAAGATCACACTAAAAAAGTGCTCGCGGTGGCGGTTCACAACCACTACAAGCGACTAATGCTCAACACCGAGGCCGACAACGAAGTCGAAATCGAGAAGTCGAACGTGTTGATGATTGGCCCGACCGGTTCTGGCAAGACTTTACTCGCCAAAACGCTAGCAAAGTTCCTGCAGGTTCCATTTGCAATTGGTGACGCGACGACGCTCACCGAGGCAGGCTATGTTGGCGAAGATGTCGAGAACCTCTTACTCAAGTTACTGCACTCTTGCGATTTCGACATCGAAGCGGCACAGCGCGGTATCGTGTTCATCGACGAGATCGACAAGATTGGGAAGACGTCGAGCAACGTGTCAATCACTCGCGACGTCTCCGGTGAAGGTGTGCAACAAGCGTTGCTTAAGATGCTCGAAGGAACTGTTGCGAACGTCCCGCCACAAGGCGGCCGCAAGCACCCAGAGCAGCAATACATACAAGTTGATACGACCAACATCCTCTTCATTTGCGGTGGGACGTTTGTCGGGTTGGAAGACATTGTTGCCCGCCGACTCGGTCGCAAGATGATCGGGTTTGGTCAGGACAACGCCGCATTCGACAACAAAGAACGCCGACACGACGTCATTCACGACACCAACGTTGAAGATATTCTTGAGTTTGGTCTGATACCCGAGTTGGTTGGCCGCCTACCAGTGCTGACAACGCTAAGCAAGTTGTCTGAAACCGACCTCGTCCATGTTCTAACCGAACCGAAAAATGCGCTCGTTCGTCAGTACCAAAAATTCTTCGAGATGGAAGAATCTCATCTCGAAGTGACACCAGAAGCTATTCGTGAAATCGCTAAGATAGCAATCCAGAAAGACACTGGGGCACGGGGACTCCGCAGCGTGATTGAGAGTGCGATGTTCGACATCCTCTTCGATTTGCCTGAACAAGAAGCCGGCAAAAAGTACGTGCTTACTCCGGAAATTGTCCGAGGTCAGGCCCGACTATTCCCTCGTGATGATTCTGCTGCGGCGTAGTCGCACGTGATTAGTTTTCTAAACAAAAAACGCGGACGGGTGTAAGACGCCCGACCGCGTTTTTTCATTTCATCACTGTTTGCAAAACTACTTTGCAGCTGGAGGGGCATAACCTGGAGCGGCAACGAACATCTTCACTTCTTTGCCGTCATCTGTGTTCCACAACCGAACCTCACCTGTATAACTTCCTGCCGCGACTCGTTTGCTCGCAGCATTGAACGCGACTGAGTACACCCAATCAGTGTGTCCCGCGAGTGAGAAGACTTGCCCCCCGTCGGCAAACTTATGAATGCGTGCGGTCTTGTCGGAACTGGAGGAGTAAATCATCCCTTCCTTCGTCGTCGCGATGCGGAAGACGTCTCCACCGAAACCGCCGATCGCGCGGACCTGTGCTGCATCGGAAACGTTCCAAACGCGAATTTGCTTGTCCGCGCCGCTACTTACGACTTGATTGCCGTCTGGCGAAAATCCTACACCGAACACTGGCTGTCCATGAGCGTTGAACGTCACCAATGAATCGCCGGTCTTCAAGTCAAAAACTTTCGCCGTTTTATCTCGGCTGGCTGAGGCGAGTTTCGTTCCATCCGGTGACCAAGCGACGTCCATAACCCAATCGGCGTGGTCTTCGATTGCCAACAATTCCTTACCAGTCGCCACTTCAAAGACGCGAATCGCTCGATCTGCGCCGCCGCAGGCCAGCTTCGTGCCGTCTGGACTCAATGAGACAGCGAAAACCGAATCGTCAGTTGAAACCAAATCCCCGAGCAGTTGACCGTTCTCGACATTGAAGATTTTGACTTCGCCAATCTGAGCCGGTGTCCCCGCAGCCACGAACAATGTCTTACCATCCGCGCTGAATTCGAGGTCATAGACTCGTTCCGCTACATTGCCGATGCGACGCACGAGCGCTCCGTCCGCCGGATTCCACAACACAACTTCGTGATAGCCAGAAGTCGCCAGCAGTGAGCCATCGGCGTTGAACGCGACTGCGGTCACTGGCACCGGAACAGGGTATTTAGGCGGAGCAGGTGGTTGAATTTCTTTGGGCACAATGCGGATCAATTGCGACGTCGGTTCGATTCCCGCATTCAATGTTGCTCCCGTAGCAATCCACTTTTCGACTGTAGAAATTTGCTCTTTCGTCAATGGGTCCGCGTCTTTGGGCATCGAGCCATCTTTAAGCATTGTGAGCAACGTTGAGCTCATGTCCCCGGGCTTCAACGCCTCACCACTTTCGCCACCTTTGAGAATTGCGGCGAACGTCTCCATGTTGTAACGCCCCTTCGCCGTACGGGCGTTGTGGCATGCCAAGCAACGTTTCGCGAAAATCGGTGCGACTGAGTGGGAAAACGACACCATTCGGCCCAAGCCGATCAAGCCACCTTCGACCGCTCGCTGCTTCGTCACCCATTCGGTATTCACTGCTGCGAGAGCTTCGGCTGTCTTTTGAACCTCCGGTTGATATGCCTTCACGTCACCGTCTAACTTCGTGAGGACAACCGTTGAATCATTAATCGTCTTCTTTGCAATTTCGATCGTTTGTGTCGTTGCCGTGACGGTAGCTAAGGCATCGACTGCCGCCTTCTGAGCTGCTTGAGCTTTGGCCTCTTCCTCTTTCGCTTTTTTATTCGCTTCTTCGGCGGCCTTCGTCGCGGCGTCAGCGACGGCCTTTGTGTCGGTGAAAACTTTCGTCGCAGCAACCTTCGCGGCCTCTGCCTTGGTTGCCGCTTCTTGAGCCGGCTTGAGTTTTTCTTCACTTGTCTTCAGCGTTGTTTGAGCCATCGTCAGCGAGGTCTTCAGCTTTGCGATTTCATCGCTGAGTGACTTTGCTTTGTCTTGCACTATTTTGAGTTGCTGCGAGGCAGCCTCTTTGCGTCCCTTTGCCTCGTCCGCTTGCTGCTTGAGTTGATTGAGTTTCTCCTCCGTCACCGGTTCATCGGCAACAATTTGTGATAAATCACCGATGAAAATCGAGGACGCGATCAATGCGGCCAACATCAGAGCTCGAGGATCAAAACGAAACATGGGGCAATCCTTTCCGGAAGGCGTTTACCGCTCAGTGGCGGCAGTCAGCGGTAGAAAATCGAAGCGTTTTGGCGCTTCCAAGTCAGAGTTTCCCAAGGCAGGACATTTACGGCGGGAGTCTCACTCACTTGAGTGCGTGAAGGTTCGGAACAGCATCTCTTGATGGATATGGAGTGTCAAGCAGGCCCAGTAACTAACAAAAAAACCAGCGGGGCATTCGAGCGACTGCCCCGCTGGTTTGTTGTGTGCGACTTTAACCGCCTCCATTTGGCGGAACGACGGTTATTTGCGATGTCGAATACGAGCACGCATACGTCGCTTGTTGCTGCCAATCTTACGTCGGCCGCGACCGGTTCTCTTAACACCCATTGCTGAAGACTCCGTCTGATCTCTGGGAAACTGAACGTGATTTAAATACCACAAGCCCGGTGAAACGAAGCGGGACTCTAGCAGCACCGGCAAGTGGCTTCAACGCTGATCTAGCCTTCGTGAAAGACTCGGATGGTCTTGGACGCAATTGGGGAAAACTTCCCCTTGTGATCTAATCCACTTTATCGATCAACAGCGAGTACGCTATGGCCTTCAAGTTTCGAATAGGACCGGGGCCAGCAGGTCACGAGAATATACCGATTATCCGGTTGGTGTTGATCATGTCAGCTATTTTGATGATGAGGCGACCTCACCCAGTAAGTTCGATCGCTGACAAACGACGAACCCTCACCACTCAGGAAAAAATTGCACGAGATCATGTAAATCACTCAAGACCGTTTCCACCGGATATCAGATGTCGAAATTCGGCATCGTTCCGAGTGTTTCCAATCCTCAACGTTGTTGTAGAGGGCACATTCTCATTCGGATCGACACCATCACTGCGTTCGCATCCAAAGAGGAAGTGCCATGCAAAGAGATAAAAAGGTCGGATTAGCGTTAGCCATTCTGCTGTGTAGCATCGTCGGAGCATTCTTCATTCGTGATGACGCTCCGCGAGGCAATGTTCCGGAACTGAAAGATCCAAAGCCATTGGATTCGAAAATCGCACAAGGAGACAAGCAGCCCTATTCGGAACCGGATTCACGCAAAAACAGTACGCAGCGAAACGATCGCAACCGCAGTCCGTGGGAAATTCCAGAATATCTGAATCCTGATGCTGACCGAGCGAAAGGTTCAGGCAACAAGAAAAACATTTCGCGTGACCCTGCCGATCAGCGCCCCTGGAACTCCGAAGCGTCGAGTACGGTCGTGCTTATGCCGCCAACAGATGACGAGTCTCCCGCCGTCCCTGTGCCGGACCATAACAAGGATTGGACGGTGCGACAGAAGAATGGTGATGTCATTGCGTTGAAGAGTGATGAGCCAGCCTCTACTGGAACGGGAAGTTCTCGGAGTCACGTGGTTGTCGCTGGAGAAACGCTTTCCTCAATCGCAGGCAAGTATCTCGGTACCCAGGCTCGCTACTTAGACATCTTTCAAGCCAATCGAGATCAACTGAAAAGCCCCGACGGCCTGAAGATCGGTATGAAGCTCAACATCCCTGATCGCAATACGGAAACAAAGTCGAATTCGAGTTCGCGTACAACCAATGCTGATCGCACTTCATCGGGTAGCGGCAGCAACAAGTCGAATCGTTTGTCTTCGGGTTCAGCGACAAACAAAATCACGGAAAAGTCGAAGCCGACAGAAAGCACAACCGAGCCGACCTCCAAGAAGATACAGTTCAAGCCATCAAAGACTGGCCCTGCAATTCGGCGTTCGGCAGAGAGTGATCCGAGTCCCGCCGGAAAATCGCTGTCTCAAACTCCTCCGCAAGACCTGCTTGAAGTTGATGACGAAATCATGGCGGAGCTAGAAAAGAACACTGAATCGTCAAGCGTTGCGAAAAAAGTGGCTTCTGAAACAGCGCCAATCGTCCCACGCGTCGCGCAAACGGATCGCGATGAGAGATCTTCAACAGTTCCTGAAGCGATGCTTGTTGTGGATCCGGTTGCGGAAGAACTTGTGAGTGAGAAGAAATAGCAGGTTGAAATGGAAACTTGGTATGACACTCTGCGTCGTGAATTGGCGACGCACCACGGCCTTGCAGAGGTCAAAATGTCTTCAGCGACAACGATGTTGATTGTTCCGATTCGCAACTTGCCGGAGCGACGTCGAATTTGGCTGGGACGTTCATCGAAGTCGATCCGCAATCAATTGCTCCAGCTTCACGATATCTGCTGAGAACTTGCGAATCCCTTCAGCCGTTTTCTCTGTTGCCATGGCGTCTTCGTTGAGTTGAAAACGAAATGACTTCTCGTCAAACGAAACTCGATCAAGGGGTAATTTCGTCGCTATGGAAGCATCGAGTTTTCGCGTTACCTCATCTGTCGATGCGGCCAGTTCTGCGAGCAAAGCGGGGCTAATTGTCAGTAAATCGCACCCTGCAAGTTCGGTGACCTCCCCTTTGCTCCGAAAGCTCGCACCCATCACCTCAGTGTGGTAGTCAAACCTTTTGTAGTAGTTGAAAATCTGTGTGACGGAAATGACACCAGGGTCTTCGGTCGGCAAGTAGTCTCGCTTCATTGCGACCTTGTACCAATCAAGAATTCGACCCACGAAAGGTGAGATCAATTGGACGCCAGCCTCAGCGCAAACCACCGCTTGAGCGAATGAAAACAGCAGCGTCAGGTTACAGTGAATTCCTTCTCGTTCCAGTAACTCCGCTGCGTGGATCCCTTCCCATGTACTCGCGATCTTGATCAGAACTCGCTTTCGATCAATCCCTTGAGTTTCATACAGCCGAATCAGTTGCCGAGCTTTTGCGATCGTCCCGGTTGTATCAAACGACAGCCGCGCATCGGTCTCCGTTGAGACTCGACCAGGAACGATCTTCAAAATTTCAAACCCGAAATTCACGAGCACATTGTCGATGACATCTTCAACACGCTTCGCTCCAGTGAGTCCGGAGTTCTTACGGTCCGTAATCGCTTTCTCAACGAGCCACGCATACTCAGGCTTCGACGCTGCTGACAAGATGAGCGACGGATTAGTCGTCGCATCCTGCGGGAGATACTGCCGCATCGACTCAAAGTCACCGGTATCGGCCACGACTTTTGTCAGACTCTTCAATTGATCAAGTTGCGAACGCGCAGCGGTCATGTTTGCGGTCTTCTGTTTGACAGATGTTTTTCGGTTTAATCAGCGAATTCGTACAACGCCATAAACCAAGAAGCTCGGAACAACGAAACGGAGTCGATCTTCTTGGGCGTCAAACAAGAGTTTGATTGGCTCAGGTTGTTCAGGACTGAGCAGTTCAACCGAAGTCACCGTGCGAATGTTTGTCGCATCTTTTGCCACACGAAGATCGATACGGATGTTTTCGGTGGCAATCGGTCGTTCGTCTTTGATTCCACCGCCGGCGCTCCGTTTGGCTTCTGGTTCATGGCGGTTGTAGTTGACTAGGTGTAGCGTGAGTTCATCGAGTGTTGCTGGTATTGACAGTGAAACTCGGACGGTCATTGGTGCCTCAAATTGGCTGAGGCCTTCGAGATGAGGTGAAAGCTTCTCGCAATCAGTTGGTGAAATGATTTGTCGATAACGTTTCACGATTTCAGGTGTCACGATGTCATCCGGACACACATCAAACAACACATGCTCGTCTAACAATTGCTTGCCGAAGTGACGGAAGCGTTCAAGCGGCGTGAGATCACCTTCGTGAATCTTGCGACGAGGAAACAACAACAGCACTTCCGACTGCGGACGATTGGCTCGAAAGAGCCCGTCATACTTTCTGAGAAACAGGTAGTAACGCACGATCTCGTCACGTGCTGCGGGGTCTGTGAAGCGTGTGTAGAAGCCCATCGGCGCTCCGCCGTTTGCCGCTAACTCGGAGATTGCTGCGCGAATGCGAGTTCCTTCGTACTTGCCGAGTGTGAATGGCTTGTCGTTGAACGCACCACGAATGAATCGCGCCTGCAGTGTCCCTTCGCCAAGAATCCCTTCGGGCAAGTCTGTGAAGTATGCGGCATCGCCCGTACTGTACCAGAGGTAATCTTCATCGCGCCCCCACATCTCCGCTGGCAAAAAACAACGTTCGTCACCGTTGAGTTGATTGAAACTGCCAAGATGATTCCACTGCGCCACGAGCAAGTCCGGCTTCAGCGATCGACCATATTTGACGAAGACCTCATCAAAAGCCTGCTTGTTGGCAATCTGCGAGAACCGCAACATCTCGCGCCGTAACGGCATCGACTCTTCCGGTTTGTGCCAACTGACTATCTCTTTGAATTGATGAGCGTTCACGTCAGCGATTTCAAATTTCATCCGCAACTCGTCCGCCGTGAACCGATTGCCGAGATACGTCTTGAATTCCGTCACGCAATGCGGACAGAGGCAGTTGTGGCGATAGAAATAGTTCGCGATGAATCCGTCACAGCCTTGCTCGATGCCGTGCTTAGTCCAGGCTTTCAACACGGCTCGCCAATGCGGGTTGTTCAAACAGCCCCAATACTCCTTCATGCCGCCGATGCTGTAGTTATTGACGGTAATTGGCTTCCCTTCGGCGTCTTTCTCCAACAGGTCGAGCGGATCGGCCACTGGCTTCGGTCCCAACAACTCTTCGTTCCACAGTTCGCGATAGAACTTGAAGAATCCACGCGGCCCACCCGATTCCGTGTCAGTCTTGGGACTGTCTGGATCGCCCACTAAGAACTTCACGTTCATGTGGCCAACCACTTTAATCCCTCGTTTGTGGATCTCACGATTGAGATTCGCGAACCACTCCCGGTTCTCAGTCAAGCCGACGAGAGGAAAGTGCGCAGGATATCCCTTCCCATGCGTCGTGTGTGCCAAGCTCCAAAAATGAGCCCCGTAAAATCCAACCTGAGCAACCTCCGGTTGAGCCGCTTCCAGAAACGACAAATACCCCGGATCGGCGTACTCTGCCCAGTGAGCCACGAGCGTTGTGAACTCGTGCCTTGGGCGAACCGACTCCTGGGAAGGCGTTTGAGCATGAGCAACTGCAGGCAAGACTACAATCAGACATGAAAAAAGACCGAGCAGGCAAGATTTCATGGTCGCGAGTCCCTTCACTCCGGTAAACCAAAAAGACGTTTCGCGTTCGCCGTCGTAATCGCAGCCATCTCTTCGAGAGACTTGCCGTGAGCCTCTGCCAAGCTGTCGGCCGTATGTCGCACGAACGACGGTTCATTCCGTTTGCCACGATGTGGCAATGGAGCCAAATACGGCGAGTCGGTCTCGACTAACAAACGATCGAGTGGAATCTTCTTCGACAGCTGACGTAATGGCTCGTTCTTTTTAAAGGTCAACATCCCTGCGAAGGAAATGTGCAGACCAACCTCCAATGCAACATCGAGCGTCGCTTCACTGCCGCAGAACGAGTGCAACACGCCTTTGAGTGCCTCTGTACCAGCGGCCTCACGCAACACGGCGACCACATCCGGCTCTGCCTCGCGACAATGCACGATGAACGGCAGCGATCGAGTTCGAGCCAATTCAATCTGTCGCCGAAAGTAATCGAGTTGAATCTCAAACGGCGTGTGATCCCAGTACCGATCCAACCCGGTCTCGCCGATCGCGACCACTTTTGGTGAGGCAGCCAACTCCTCAATCAACTCCCAGTCACCGGGCTTTGCTTGAGCCGCATAGTTCGGATGAATGCCCACCGACGCAAACACATTCGGCACGCGAGCCGCAATCTCGATCGTCGCGCGACTGCTGCTGGCCGTCGTGGCCACTGCGACCATCGAAATCACGCCCGATTCAATGGCCCGGGCGATGACCTCACCAATGTCTTCGCTGAAAGCGTCCTCATCAAGATGAGCATGAGTATCGACGAACTGCATGAGGTCCCTCCGTAGCACGGTTTTCAAAACCGTAGCACAGGCGGCCCGCCTGTGATTTTATCGAACAACAGCACAAGCGAGCAGCTCGTGCTACGTCCTTACGCCACCTCTAAGAACCACTGGAGCTGATCGCTGCCAGATTTTCATGTTCGTTCCGACTGACCAAATTGAGGATATCCAGAACTGAGTCCCCAGTAGGCAACATTGTCTTCGTTCGATCGACCGACTCCACTACCCGCGATTGCGTCGAAATCAATTGCTTGATCAAGAACTTCAATGAGACGTAATGCAGGTCTGTAAAGTCAGCAGTGAATGCTCCAGATTCAACTCGTGCTTGACGCGGAGCGAGATATTCGGTCATCAACCGAATTGACTCCCTTTGGCGAGCCACACACTGATCTACGATCGACTTGAGCTGATCGCCGTCAGTGCTAATTGAGGTCCACGGCCAGCAATCCCCGACGTACTGCAAAAAGCAGCCCGATACGTCGCGCAACACGCGGTTCAGGATTTCTAGGTCGGTCGAGAGAGACATGTGTACTTGAATTTCAAAAAGTCTAGGGTCGAAAAAATAACATCAATTAACGCCCAATCTGAGTCAGCAGGGCATCAGCAATATTGTGGAATTTGTCGGTGAATCCTTGAGGCAGAATGCCTAGTCCCAAAATCGGCAAGCAAATCAACAACACAAAGACACCCCCAGGAAACAAGTCGTATCGCACCGATCGAGCCCCTGCCGGACGTGATTTGATATACATCGCCTTCAGAATTCGGATGTAATAGAAGAGACTAAAAACGGTATTGATCGCACCGGCACCCAGTACGCCCCACATGACCCAATGCACGGCAGTCGCTTTAAAAACCGCGCTGAAAATCACCAGCTTCGCCCAGAATCCACCCATCGGAGGCAGGCCCACAAGGCTGAATACACAGAGCAACATTCCGAAGCAGAGCACCGGGCATTGCGTTGCCAGACCGTTGTAGTCTTCAATCTCTTCGCTGAAAATTTGATTACGGATCAGTGAGACGATTGCGAATGCACCAAGGTTCATGAAGAGGTACACGAAGAGATAATAGATCAACCCTTCGATACAGCGCCGAGCTTCACCTTGAGTGTCCAAACCAACTTGCTTCCCGTGAGCCAACACCAGCAATGCGGAAACTGCCATCAACATGTAGCCCGCATGTGCGATCGTTGAGTAGGCTAGCATTCGCTTGATGTTCGTCTGCCCGTAAGCCGACAAGTTCCCGAATGTCGCAGTTGCTGCTGCCAGAACACCTAGCCCAATCCCAAATGAAAAGCCCACTTCAGAGACCGCGGCCGATGTGCTCGTGAAGGACAAGCCGAATCGAACTAACAGTGCGAAAGCACCTGCTTTTGATGCGACCGACAAGAATCCGGCCACTTCCGCAGCAGCACCTTCAAACGCATCCGGACACCAGAAATGGAACGGGAAGATCGACAGTTTGAAGGCCAAGCCGACGAGCACCATTAGCCCTGCCAGCAAAATTGTCCGAACGGTTGCATCACCAATTCCAGCATTCTGACTGACAATCATCCCCAGCCGCTGGGCCATGTCCGGCATCGAGCCAGTTCCCGTGAGGCCGGCCAATAGGCTAATGCCATACAGCATCACGCCAGCAGCGCCAGCACCGTAAACAACGTACTTTAGGGCCGCTTCACTGCTCTTTTTACGCCCCTTCAAGAACCCGACCATCGCGTAACTTGGCACGCTGGTCATCTCGACTCCCATAAACATCATTAGTAGATGATTGGCCGAGGCCATGATCATCATGCCAATCGTCGAGCCGATCAGCAGCGTGTAGAAGTCCGCTGCATCATCACGGTCGGGGATACCCGTAAGTACCGTGAGTGTGATCGTAAGGATCAAAAATAGGCTCAAGAACATTCGGAAGAACGTCCCAAGTTGATCGAACATTAGCATACCGGTAAAGAATGATGTCGGCGGAATCTCGCCTGTCACCAACCGATCAAACTGACAAAGAGCCAACGCAAAAGAGCCGAATGCACCGAGCAAAGCAACCCACTGAGTGGGAATACGATTAAGCCCCGGCAACACTCGAAACGCCAGCATCAACACGATTGTTCCGCTGAGCACCAATTCGGGCGCAAAGAGACCAACTGAAGTTTTCGTGGTTTCGTCCAGCAGGCGGACGACCAGAGATCCGATATCGTTCATGATCGTTCTTGAGTCCGTCGGCCTAATTCTGTTTCTGAGTTGTCTGAGTTGTCTGGACGCCGCCGGTCAACCTTTGCGTGTTCTGGTATCCGGTATCCAGCCCTTGCACCAGCTTCTCCATCGATTTGCCCGTCATGTCAAACACGTAGTTCGGGAACACGCCAAAGAAGATGCAGAACGCTAAGAAGGTTGCACCGATGAAAGTTTCACGAGTCGTGAGTGGGTTCGCTTTGATCTCATCCAGGTGTGGGCCTTTGTATTCGGGCCCGAGGTAGACTCTCTGCAAACACCACAGGATGTAGCCCGCAGTGATGATGACGCCGCTAGCCGAAACGATCGCCAGTGTCTTCGAGAAATTCCATGCACTCAACACGACGAATACTTCGCCGATGAAGCCACACATACCCGGTAGTCCCAAGCCAGCGAAGAAAATTCCTGCCGCAAGGCCAGAGTACAACGGCATTAAGCCCGATAGGCCACCGAATTGATTGATGTCGCGATGGTGTACGCGGTCGTAAATCACGCCGACCATAAAGAACATCGCCGGAGATGAGATGCCGTGAGCGAGCATTTGGAACACCGCTCCATTCATCCCCATCAACCAGTAGTCGCGGCCTACAGCCGCACCGTTTGATTCAGAAATCTTCCAGACTGCGATTCCCAGTAATACATAGCCCATGTGGCTGACCGAGCTATACGCTACCAATCGCTTGAAGTCAGTCTGAGCCAAGGCCGCGAAGCCACCATAGATGATGCTTGTCACTCCGATCGCGACCAAGACGTACGCGGCGTACTGAGCACCATACGGACAGAGCGGGAACGCGATCCGAATGATGCCGTATCCACCCATTTTCAGCAGGACACCTGCCAGAATCATCGAGATCGGTGTCGGTGCCTCAACATGAGCGTCAGGTAACCACGTGTGAAACGGGAAGCATGGTACTTTGATCGCAAAACCGATGAACAACAGAATGAATGCGGCGACTTGCAGACCTGGGCTGAAGACATCGCCCTTCTCGGCCATCGCAGTCAACTGCATCAAATCGAACGAACCGATTTGCCCTTCCGGAGCACTCCCGAAGTAAAACATCAAAATTGCGATCAACATCAAAACGCTACCTGCGAGCGTGTAGAGGAAGAACTTGATCGCTGCGTACTCGCGGCGTGGTCCGCCCCAGATGCCGATGAGAAAATACATCGGCAACAACATGACTTCCCAGAACACGTAGAACAGGAAGAAGTCGAGCGACAAGAACACGCCGAGCATTCCCGTTTCCAACAACAGAAACAGAACCAAGTATCCCTTCACCTGCTTCTTGATGCTCCAAGAAGCCATCATCGATAGCAAAGAAACAAAGCTCGTCAACAACACAAGCGGCAGACTGATCCCATCAAAGCCGACTTGGTAATTGATATGCCAATTCTCAATCCAAGGCACTTTGACCATGTGCTGAATCCCAGCGTCTTCCGGCGAAAAACTACAGGCCAGCAACAAGGTTTGCAGAAACGTAACGGCCGTGCCGCACAACGACCAATAGCGCATGGGCTCTTCGGCCTTCTTGTCAAAGAAGATCAGACCAAACGCAAACAGGGTTGGCGTGAAGATGATCCAACTCATCAACGCTTCTGGACTCATAATGGTTCGTCTCGAATCTTTTCGTTTCGTTACGTCTTAACCCTTGGGGTAGAACGCAAACAGCAACACGAACAGCGTCACAACGCTGACCGCAATGAACGTCACATATTGGCGAATGCGTCCGGTCTGAACGCCACGCAATCCAATTCCGAGTGAATAGGTCGAGTTCCCAACCAAGTTCACAAACCCGTCGATCACGCCCTCATCAAACTTCCGATCCCACTTCGAGATCACAACAGCAAAACGCACAACGGTGTGTAAAATCTCGTCAAATACTAGCTTGTCAAATGCTGCCGCAAACTTCGCGACTACGTGAGCCGGTTTTACAAACAGAGTGTCATAGAGGTCGTCAAACCCCCACTTATTTGCCAAGAATGCATGAACCGCTCGTGCTTGCTTTTTAATTTCCTCCGGATTGACCAAGCCCAAGCCGTAGACCAAATAAGCAATCGTCATCCCACAGAATGCCGCTAGCAACGCAGCGGAACCAGCCGTCGAATGCACCTTATGGATCGCATCGTGGCTCGGCAAAGAAACCGTTTGCGCCGCCAGGCCATTAAAGCCTTGAGCCACATGGCCCGGCTGACTGTGGGTCAGCATTCTGAATAAGACACCTTCTTCGCCGCCAATCGCACAACCCGCCGCAAACACCGACAAGACCAACAACGGCACCGTCATGACCAACGGCGACTCATGCACATGCTCGTGCAAATGTTGATCGCGAGGCTTGCCGAGAAACGTGTAGAACCACAACCTAAACATGTAGAAGGCGGTGATGCCAGCCGTCAGCAGTGGGATCAAGAACAGCAGAAAATGGACTGAGTTCAATTTCGTGTAAGCCAAAGCCGTCGCCAGGATCGCATCCTTTGAGTGATACCCCGACAGAGCAATCGAAGTTCCCGGAATCGCAAGGCCAGCAATCGCCACCACGCCAATCAGCATCGTCAACGCCGTAATTGGCATCTTGCGCAGCAGGCCACCCATCTTGGGCATCTCTTGCTCGTGATGGCAGCCTGCAATCACGCTACCAGAGCAAAGAAACATCAGTGACTTGAAGAAAGCGTGTGTAATCAAGTGGAACAAGCCAGCTCCCCAACCGCCAACACCCAAGGCGAGCATCATGTAGCCCAGTTGGCTGATCGTCGAATAGGCCAGCACTTTCTTGATGTCCGTCGCCACGATCGCAATCGTCGCCGCCACGAATGCTGTGATGCAGCCGATATAAGCGATCGTCAGCAACACTTCCGGCGTAAACATCGGATAGAACCGACCCGCCAAATACACGCCCGCCGCCACCATCGTTGCCGAGTGAACCAGTGCAGACACGGGGGTCGGCCCCTCCATCGCATCGGGCAACCATGTTTGCAGCGGAAACTGAGCACTCTTTCCAACACAACCACAAAAGACACCCAAGCCAGCTACGATCAACAGCGTATAGGCAATTGTCTTACGCTGGCTCGAGTCGGGTGGTACTTGCCAGTGGCCATGCTCGTCTTGTTGTGTTTTGAGTACGACTATCCCGTCAGTTGCTTCCAGCTTCCCGTCGCTGCCGCGAACCATTGAAAAGAGACCTGGCTGAACTTTCCCATCGGCTGCGTGTTGGTCGGCAAAACTAAACGTTCCAAAGGACGTCCACAAGATCATCAATCCGATGATGAAGCCAAAGTCGCCGACGCGATTCACGATAAAGGCTTTGTTGGCAGCCGTACTGGCACTGTGCCGTTCGACATAGAAACCAATCAGCAGGTAACTGCAAATTCCGACCAGTTCCCAAAAAATGAAGACTTGGAAGATGTTTCCGGCCAAGACAAGTCCCAGCATCGCAAAGCAGAAAAGCGATAGATACGAGAAGAATCGATAGAAACGACCGGGTCGATGGAAATGGCAGCCATCGTGTGTGTGAACTTGATGATCAACATAGTCGTCGGTCAGCTCTTCGTGCATGTAGCCGACCGCAAAGATGTGAATACAGGTTGCGATCAATGTGACCATCACGAACATCGTCAGAGTCAGGCTGTCGATGTACCAGTCAAGCGATAGATTCAAGCTGCCGAACTTCGCCAATCTGTAGAAACATCCCGAGAACACCGTTTGTTTGTGGTGATGCTCCACCACAGTCGCAGCGTGATCGTGCCCCCCATGATCACCTGCCGTATGAGCATCGTCAGTCGCAGATGAGTGTTCGTCGTGACCTCCGTGGCTGGCTGATTCAAGAGCCACCCAACCAGTCTCTGATCCCCAAAGATATAGGGCGGTGGAGCTACAAACGAAGCCAGCCGCAATACAGCCAATGGCAATGTACGCTGCCTTCTTGCAGTTGCGTGCGCCCCAATAACCACCAAAGACTTCGATCGTGAAGCCAAGGAGTGGCAGCAGCCAAGCTATGGCCAGCAATGCCGCGAGCTTTTCGCCGAGATGTTCCATGATTACCCGTGAAGCTCGTCACCGCGATCGACGTCGATCGTCAGGTGGTTGTTGTAGAAGTTGAGAGCAATCGCCAGAGCAACCGCCGCTTCGGCGGCCGCCAAGACAATCACGAATAACGAAAACACTTGGCCATCAAGGCCAAGCGGAGTGAATTTGGAGAAGGTCACAAAATTGAGACTGGCTCCGTTAAGAACCAACTCAACACCCATAAGCACACCGATGCCGTTCCGCTTGGTTGTCATGCAAACGACACCGCAGACAAACAGCACAGCACTGACAAACAAAAAAGGATTCGGACCAACGGCTTCCATACAGATTCCTATTGGTTTGTTGCCACTCGACGCTTTGCGCGAGCGAGATAAGAGGCCCCTACCAACACAACCAGCAAATGAATCGACACAATTTCAAACGGGAGTAAGTAACCGGAACTTAATTTAGGGGCATCTTCTACTGGCTTCTCAACACTGGGAACATTCCGACTTAGATTCAGATCACGATCTGCACGCACCGAAAGAAAACTCAAACCCAGCGGGCGAGTCGTATTTCCTTGTTGCTCCGGATTGAACCCGCGGGCTGCCGTTTTTTGGTGAGTACCGATCGCCACTTTCTGAGAAATATCGCCCCAATCGACCGCTGTTACTGTCGTGCTGATAATAAATAAGAAGATGACGCCAATCAGGCCTGACAGAATTGCATCCGCACCAGAACTCTTGATTTTCGTAAAAGGTCCGGTCGCAGTAAGCATCACACCAAACACAAGAAGCACAACGGTACCGCCAACGTAAACCATTAATTGAGTTGCGCCGACGAAGTCCGCACCCAACAGCAGAAACATGACTGCCGTTGAACCCAAACAAAGGACGAGCGAGAACGCCATCCGCACGACGTTTTGACTCACGGCAACCGAGACGGCTCCGCCGCAGGTCAGAATTGCAAACAACCAGAACAACATGGTCTCAACGCTCATCGACCACTCCTTTCGGCAGTGGCTGCAGTCATTTGAGTTGGCTTGTTAGGAACGGTGTCGGCCTGACTCATGGGCTGATGCGGTTGAACGACTCGATCCCCCGACGGGCCACCCAGGATGCTTGTATTGCCAGACACCTTTACCAGGATCAGCGGATAAGCGACCGTTCCTGCAAACAGCACACAACTAATCGGGATCAGATACTTCAGGCATGTTGTCATCACTTGGTCGATACGCAACCGAGGCAGCGTCCATCTCACCCAAATCTGCACGCAAACCAGCAGTGATGCTTTCTTCATAAAGATCACTAGGCCGAGCGCGTTCCCAACAAAGCTTCCTGCATTCGCCTTCACAACACTCAAAATCCCAAATCCATCATCCCAGCCACCAAGGAACAAGACTGTCGCCAAGCCACTCACGAGAAACATACTGGCGTATTCTGCGAGAAAGAAGAACGACCAACGCATTCCGCTATACTCGGTTAGGAAGCCTGCTACCAGTTCGCTCTCAGCTTCAGCCAAGTCGAATGGTGCACGCTTGCAGCTTGCGGTTGCGCAGGTGAAGTAGACAAAAAATGCGAAGAAGTTAAACGGGTGCAGAATGTTCCAGTTCCAGAATCCACCGCTTTGAAGTTGGCCAACCTCGGTCAAGTTCAAAGTCCCGGCAGTAATAATTGGGCAGAGAGCGCAAATCGCCATCGGGATTTCGTAACTCACCATCTGGGCAGATTCTCGAATTGCACCAAACAAAGCCCATTTTGAACCACTTGAATAACCAGCGAGGATGACGCCGAGCACTTCCAACGACAAAATTGCGAAGGTCAGAAACAGCCCCACGTCCAAGCCGAGCGCTGACCAACCGTCCGAGAACGGGAGCACCATATAAGCCGCGAAAGAGGCCACAACCACGATGTAGGGGGCTAGCCGAAACATCAATCCGTCCGCATCAGCTGGGACGAGGTCTTCTTTTTGAATCAGCTTGGCACCATCTGCCAGTGACTGAAGCCAACCAAAGCGACCGCCTGTGCGAGTTGGTCCCAAGCGATCTTGAATACGGCCCGAAATTTTTCGTTCGGCCCAAATGAACAAGCCTGCAGGCAAGCCGAACCACGCACCTACTAATGCCACATGCATGATCGCAGCGAGAACCATCGCTGTCGTCGCATCAATAGGACAACCGCAGATCGGAATCGTCTGTGTTTGCAGGAACTCAGCCAGAGAGTTGGCAGCCAACAGTGTGTCCATCATCCGTTCGGCACTTTGTCCGCCAACAATTTTGACATCGTTGTTTGCGGAAGTTAGCGAGATATGACCGACGGAAGTGAACCATCGGCTGGCTTACTGACCCACAACGTGAAGCGATAAAAGGTGCCTCAAGTCTCAGTACACCAACCCCCAACCTCACTGGCCAGGGGCAAAGGAGCGGAGACTATGACAAAACAAAATTAGGGATTCAAGCGAGTCGGAAATTGGTCGCTAATTCCTCAAAAATGAAACGCAAGAATCTCAGAAAAGGGACTCACTGGAAGCCCGCTCGATCAATCGCATTTGTGTTTCGTAAGTCCTGTTCGAGGCTTTCCAATGTCTGTCGCATACGTCGCTGATGTCGCCCTTCCCCAGGACGGCCATTGCAGACGATGACCACGGCTAACTGTCGCTCCGGATCAGCAAATGCAATCGATGACTGCGAGCCGCCATGTCCGAATGTCACATCGGACGAAATCGGCCCGTACCCATACGGAACCGTCATTACCCCATGCTTGCGAGAATTGAGAATGAAGCCCAAGCCGAAGTCGATGACGTGCTGAAAAGTTTCATCAAACATGCTTACGCGTTGGGGTTGAATTAACTCCTCGATTGTTTCAGCGCGCAGTAGAGACACGTTTTTGTAGGCCGGATTTCCAGTCCGGCTATTTAATTGCTCAAGAGACAGAATGGATGGCAGTGGTTCGGGCGGATTGGAAGTCCGCACTCTTGAGCGGAGGCCATTCAGCAAGGCTTCATAGAATCGCCCCAGATCACGAGCGGTCCCTCGCGTATTGCCTCCAGGAGAACAGAGTGTTGCGAGTTTTGATTCGCTGATTTCCCAGTGCCTTAGGTTTCCGCCGATTTCTGGAACAAAAATTGGGCACAGTCGCTCGCTGCATTCCTTCGCACGATTACCGGGCATCCCATTCCACAGATCGTTAAGCCCAAGCGGCTTGCAGATCGCTTCACGAAGGTAGATTCCAAAGGGACGACCATCGAGTCGCCGAATCAACTCACCAAGAATGAACCAACTCGAAGCGATGTGATATCCGGCCCGTTGTCCCGGTATCCAATTTGGCTCGATTGGCGAATTACAGATGCGGTGGATGGTTTCGTCCCACGTAAGATATGGCCAACCGGTTTCGACATTCCGAAACCCGCCCGTGTGCGTCAACAAATGTCGAATTGTGATTTGCTCTTTGCCTCCGATCGCAAACTCAGGCAGATGCTTCGCCACGAGATCATCAAACGCCATTAGCCCGCGTTCGTGCAATTGAGCGACCGCCACCGCCGCCAGCGGCTTCCCAGCTGACAACAACAACATCAGATGCCCGCTAGTCAACGCCTCCTCGGGCCGCGCCTTCCCGACTGCGCCATCGGCAATTACTTGTCCGTGCTGCGAAATATAAACCTGGACGCCTAGATGTAGTCGGCGTGCAATTCCTTCCTCCATAACAGCCACCGTCTGCGGCAAGACATCTGAAAGCGATGTGGCACAGGACGATAAGTTTCCGGTCGACATGGGATTTACTCCTCATCCAGTTGCATGACACCAAGTGGCAAAAGTGTTCCTTGCGAAAACAGAAAAGGTGGTTTTGCGGCCGTCATCGCGGCCGATAGCCGCGTTAGGTGTTTTGAACGTCAAGTCGTCAATGCTTGCATGTGCCGTGCGAAAAAACTTTGTGCCGACGGCTAATTTTCGGTGCGCCCAAAGACTGCGAACGCGCCTACAAGATGGAATCCAGCCTGCGAAACGGCGAGTAATCGTCGGATAGTGGGCGCTCTTGTTCATCATCCGACTCTTCGTCTTCAACTCAACACGGGAAACGCGTTCAATTTCATGCCAGCTTCCAGCCTTGGAATTCAACTTGAACTTGTTGGACTCGCAAGAAAGTGTCGCCGAGTTCTGACGAGATCATCAGTGGGCCGTCTGTTTTTCGTTCCACGACCAGTGCGACGCCGATTCCGAGGCCGAACGAAAAATTGGCACCGATTGCTGCGGGAGCAAGATGCTTTTCAAACGCGACGGTTTGCCACTCCGGCTTCGTGGCGTCGAGAAACGTCGGCGTGAATTCCAGCGAATGCAGGTCGCGTTGTTGCAACACGGACTTCGTCGGCTGAGTGAATTGAAACAGCGTCAGCCGGCAGCGGAAATGTTTGAGGAACAGTTCGTCGAACTTCTCTTTCGACGTGCCATCTCCGCCAATGATCGCTTTGACCGTGAAGTGCCCCGCCTGCGGATCGAGGATTTGCTGAGCGAGGATCGCCTGAGCTTGAGCGGCGATGACCGAGTTGCCGTTCGCGAGACTGGACCATACTCCCAGCGCGCCGTTGGTTGGCAATAGCCGAACGCCGAACACCGTTTTCGCGGCGTCGATCAACGGCGACGCTCGCCAACCTTTCGGGTTCGGAGGGGCGTCGGCGGGCAACAAGGTTTCTGTCGTGGAGAAATCGGTGTGTCGTAGCGAGCCTTCTCGAAACGGCGGGATGCGGACGAGGTCGCCGTTCGACGTCATGCGCTGTGACGTCGCGGGTTCTTCGCCGAGCAGTTTGAAGAGCGGTTCGCGGTCGGTGACGCTCAGTTCGCGACCGACTCGATCGCGGAACGTTCCCTGAGTGTTGATCCCCACGAGATGAAAGATCGTCGCGGCGAGATGTCCCGCATCGACGGGGTCGGTCGCGGGATACGCCCCTTGCTTATCGCTGCTGCCGAAGACTTGCCCGCCCGCGATGCCCGCTCCGGCGAGGACCGCGTTCATCACCGAGCCCCAGTGATCTCGGCCGGCGTTCGCGTTGACTCGCGGAGTACGACCGAACTCGCCGACTGCGACGACCAGCGTTTCATCGAGCAAGCCCCGTTCGGATAGGTCATCGAGCAGCGCCGCAAACGTCACGTCGAATTGCGGGGCGAGCACATCTTCCATGCGATCGAAGTTGCGAGCGTGCGTGTCCCACAGCGGGTTGTCGACGCCGCGATCACCGGGCGTACGCGGCCAGTTGACCGTCACAAAACGGACCCCCGCCTCGATCAACCGGCGGCCCAACAACACGCTTTGCCCCCACGGATAGCGGCCGTAACGATCGCGCGTCGCGTCCGATTCCTCATGCAGATTGAACGCTCGCCGAGCGCCGCCGGAGGTGAGTAGTTCGACCGCTTGCTGAGTCACCTTGTCGTGAACTTGCACTGCGGCGTTGCGCGGCGAACCGTCGAACGTTTGCCCGAGCGCATCGAGCAACGAGACCCGCTGCCGCATCTGCTCGCCGGAAACCCGCGGGGCATACATCCCGCCGAGCTGCAGTTCTTTCGCCCGATCGGCCGGCTTGCACTCGATCATCTCCGGGCTCCACTGCGGGCCGAGGATGCCGCCGAACTGTCCCGCTTCGATGTTTCCGCCGTTGCCGATGAACAGCTCTGGCAAACTGACCGCCGACAGCGACGGCAATCGTTCGCTGGGACGAAGCCGCTTCACGATCGAGGCGATGTTGGGCCAATCGGTCGGTGAGGCGTTCTCGCCGTCACCGCTCGCCAACTGCCGGCCGGTCAGCACCCAATAGCCGCTGCCGCCGTGAATGTTGTTGTTCGTGAACATCGACCGGACAACGGCCAGTTGATGTGCCCGCCGCGCCGTGCGGGGCAGCAATTCGCAAAACTGAATCCCCGGCACGCTGGTGCTGATCGGATTGAACGGCCCGCGAATCTCCGGCGGAGCATCGGGCTTTGGATCAAACGTCTCATGCTGCGGCGGCCCACCAGAAAGGAACAGCAATAGCACTTGTTTCGCTTTTCCAAACGCGCGGTTCTCCGTAAGCAAAGGCGATTTGACTCGTTCCTGAGCCTGCAACCACATCGGCAAACTTGCCGTCAAACCGGCCATACTACCGCTGATTAGAACTGCTCGACGTTCCATTAGTTTGCACTCCAATTCCGACCAACACGATCAGGTTCAGTCCGATAGTCTGACGACTTAATTCCTTGCTAAATTGTTCAAGCCTCAACCGGCAACCCGAGGAGTTGGATCGACGACGTTGCTAGAATCATTCTTCGCAATCGCCATCAGGGCACCGTCCAGGCTATCCGCAGAGTCAATGCGAACAACCCAAAGACTAATTCGTCTTGTCAGGCTCAGTTCCTCATTTCATAGATCAACCAAATATAGAGCCAGTGACTCACCATGCAGACTACCTTCGGAAAAAATGCAACTGACGATCTGCCGCTATCGGACCCGACTGCTTTGGCCAAGTTTGGTCAGTTGGCTGTCGTGGCCAAGTTGGTCGTAGAGGGCTACTTGATTGGGCAACACAAAAGTCCGTTCAAGGGGGCGAGCATTGAGTTTGTCGAGCATCGGCATTATTACCCTGGCGACGAAATTCGGCATATCGACTGGCGTGCGTTCGGCAAGACAGGGAAGTACTACATCAAGGAGTTCGAGGACGAGACAAACCTGCGGGCATATCTGCTGGTCGATTCTTCGGCCAGCATGGCATATGCCGGCAAGACATTGAGCAAGTGGGCATATGCTCGACAAGTTGCGGCGGCGCTCGGCTACCTGCTGCTGTCGCAACGCGACGCGGTCGGCATGATGACGTTTGACACTGAAGTACGAGACCGTACAGAACCAGCCACTGCGGCTCATAGCTTTCAGCGAATCTCTGCCATGCTGGAAAATCGGCAGCCTGGAGGCGAAACCAGTTTGGCGAGCGTTTTGGCAGGTATCGTCCCGACGCTCAAACGTCGTAGCTTGGTATTTGTGATCAGCGACTTATTTGACAAGATCGAACCGCTTCTTGCTGCGATCAAACAATTGCGACACTCGCGGCATGAGGTGGTGCTGCTGCAAATCGTCGCTCCGGAAGAAGAAGAGTTTCCGTTTCAGCGACCCACAAAATTTCGCAACTTGGAACGACTCACACATCGCGTATTGGTTGACCCGCATCTACTCCGAAAACATTACCTCGAAAACTATCGCCGCTTCATGGCCGAATTGACGAGCGGTTGTGGAGCACTCGGCGTCGATCACTTCAAGTTGCTCACGACCGATCCCTACGACCGTGCGCTCGGAAAGTATCTCGATTCCCGTTCACGGATTGCACGAGGCGGGCGTTAAGAACTTGTCCAAGAACAACTCCGTCGTTTTACCGAATCAGCCAAAACGCGCTAACGCGTTTCGGCTGATTGACGGTCTTGTTCTGGGACAAGGTATAAGCGGCTGTTTAGGGTTTGACCTTGTGGGCTGCATCAACCAACTCTGTTCAAAGAGCCTTATTTCATAATGCCGCCCAGCATTTCGATCAGCCAGCCGTTGGCCGGACTGTAGCCGGTGGATTGCCAGCCCCAGATGCTGCGGACGAGGTCGATAGACGCCATGCCGCACAGGACCATGCAAATGGTTGATGCGGCGAGGAAGCTGACGGTCAGGCCACCCCACGGGTATTCGACGGTGCCGACCATTGTCGGTGCTTTGGCTGCGGTGGTTTCAAAGTCGCTGGAACTTTCGCCGAACTCACCATCGTCTTCATCAAACGCTTCATCACCTCCGAAGACTTCACCTTCCATGTCATCGTCGGCAGAGGCTTCGACTTCATCGTCTCCCTCATTGAATTCGAAGGTTTCCTCTTCGTCGTCGTCAGCAACGGCCTTTTTCTTGACCATCGCGGCTCCGCCATCGTCGGTCTCGTCTTCATCATCGAAGAGAAGGACGCTGGTGTCTCCGGTGCTACCACCATCCGCCGCACCGATCTCGAAGTCGCTTTCTTCCTCGTCGCTTTGGTCCAACGAGGGGACTTCGAGCATTGTGTCGTCCATATCGGACTTGGCTTTGCCCTTCGCCTTGCCTGCGGGAATTTTCATCGCGGGCATGGTTTCGGTGAGGTTCAATTCCAAGTCGTCATCGTCGTCCTTCAATGCGATGCCACTGTCGGCCATTGTGTCGCCAAGCGTCAGGCCGTCGTCTTCGTCCTCCATGTTGAGGGCAATGCCGCTGTCATCAGCTTCGTCGGACTGCAGCGCGATGCCGCTGTCGCCTGCGAGTGTGATGCCATCGTCGTCATCGTCTGAGAAGAGAGAGAGACCACTGTCTGCTTCGGCCCCTTTCTCCAACGAGACGCCGCTGTCAGCCGCTCGATCCAGCGAGATACCGCTACGTCCGCCTAATGCAACGCCGCTGTCGCCAGTGAGCGAAATGCCGCTTCCTTCACCCAACGAGATTTCGGCATCGTCAAACAGCACGGATGAACCCGCACTGTGAAGGCCGCTTTTGCTATTTGAACCCAGGCCGACTCCGCTGTCTTCTCGCAGCACTGTGACATCGCTGTCACTGCCCGCTTTCAGTTTTCCTGATCGCATCCCCAGCCGTGATTCATCTAACAAACGCACATCGCTGTCGGAATCATCGGTCACCAACCGCACGTCACTATCACTTTGTGAACCGACCAGAATGCCGCTGTCTTCGGCAAGATGCACGTCGCTTTCATCGTCGTCTTCGTCGTTGACGAGCATCACATCGCTGTCACTGTCTGGCTTCGGACCTTTGTGAACAGTCGATGGAGAAAGTTGCACGTCACTGTCGCTGTCGGGGCGACCGCGTCCGCGTCCGCCGCTGTCGTCGAGTCGCACATCGCTATCGGAGTCGTTGAACGACATCTTCAACACGCTGCCTGCACCCAGTCGACTGTCTGAGGCCAAGCGGACATCGCTGTCTGAATCGCCCAAGTTGATCTTCACATCGCTGTCGCTGTCATCGGTGAGACGGACGTCACTGTCAGATTCGCCCATGTCGAGCATCACATCCGGGTCACTGCTGTGTTTCGCATCGAGTCGTTCATCCATCACCAAGCGGACGTCACTGTCGGACGAACCGAGATCGTTGTTGCCAAAGTCATCGAAGATGCTACCGATAGGATCGCTCTCGTCTTCATTCGCACCACCGCCGCCGGCACTGAGGCGACGAATGATTGACGGGGCGTCGTCTTCAGAGGACGCGGGATCCTCATCCAGCACGGAACTGTCATCTTCGCCATCGAGCATTTGCAGATCGGGTTCGGATGAGGGCTGCAAGCGGCGGCCCAGTTCTTCAACATCTTCTTCTTTGAATTTAAAGGTACCGCGATCCGAGAAGCCTCGAATGTCGCCGCGGCTGCGGAGGCGATTCAGTTCCTCTTTGGGAATGCCGAGCATTTCTGCGGCTTCTTCGATGCTGAGGTATTTCTTGGCCATGATTCACCGACCCCAATGACTGGAACGAATCGACTCAATCGTTTCCGCAAGTACAACCGGCCCTGGCAGTGTTTGCTAGGATCAACGGCTCTCAGAATGCGGCAGTGGATTCTAGGACCGGGCTTAAGGCGAGCAAGTAGAATCACTGTTGGTCGTTAGAAAGAGAGGGCGGCGCCGCACGATGGCATTGAAAGTTCAGGTCGAAACTTCATTTCGAAATTTCCTCAAGTTCGGCTTGGCACGTTTTGCGGATGCAACTACAACCCCGCCGCTTTGACCGATCGAGGAAACCAATTCATCCCTTCGGGAGTCCTTCCCGCTCTTCGTTTCTGGTCAAAGTGCTTCCCGCCTTGGATTCTCTCCACACACATCAACTTCATCCGTCTTCTCAGCGTCCGCGACTACTTTTCGTTTTGCGTCGGTCCCGTGTGACTCGATTCGCGATAAGTCGTTAGCTTCGCCGGCATCGAACGGAGCCTTTCCTTATGACTCAGTCTCTCCGAACCAAATTGGCCACATGGTGTTTCCTCGGTGCTTTCACCGTGTCGCTCACTGGCTGCAGCGGGCAAATGATCCCACGCACGTCACTGCGCCAAAGCCAGTTTCGAGCCAATCAGCTTTACGGCCAGAACAAAGGGATGGCTCAGGAGTCCGAGCAATACAAACGGCTGATGGGTCAGTTGCAGCAGCAGAACGATCAACTGCGAGGTAACCTCGATATCGCGAACAAGCGGATCGACAACTTGAATGCCGAGCGTTCTCAGTTGGCGAAGCTGGCCTCGCAAAAAAGCCCGCTGTCGTCTGACGCGACCGCTCGACTTGAAGAATGGGCCAGAAAGTTCCCGAATGTCAGCTTTGACCCAACTACTGGAGTTGCCAAACTCGAATCCGACATGTTGTTTGATCCGGGCAGTGACGAAGTTCGGTCACAAGCCGAAGCCGCATTACGCGAAGTCGCGAAGATTCTCAACGAAGGCGCAACTCGACAATTGCGAATTCAAGTTGTGGGCCACACCGACGATCGGCCGATCGTAAAAGCTTCGACAAAGGCCAAGCATCCGACCAACTGGCATCTCTCAACGGATCGTGCGAACTCAGTGTTGTTGTCACTGAAGAAGCATGGTCTCGACGAGCGACGTATGCGTTCCTCCGGAGCTGGCATGTTCGAGAATGTCGCTGACAATAAAGACCCGAAGGCACGAGCGAAGAACCGCCGTGTCGAAATCTACGTCTTGGCCCCAGACGCCAAAGATGTCGCCGCCGTCCGCGATACGAATCGCGAATAACTCCGTAGCCACACAAGTTGGCAGCTTGTGAGCCGATTCAGCTGAGTGTTGCAAATTAGAACCTTGGGATACGAAGTGCGGCTGCGGTCTTACGGACCAACTGTCCGAAATCTGCTCCACCATCTTGGCTCGATTTGACCGAAGTGCCGGTCAGCGAAGCCTGAGCGGTTGCGAAGTCGTTGCAAGTGAGCGAAGAACTTTTGAATCAGCAGTCTGCCAACGATCTGCTGACTCTAGGCTTACGTACGGCTCGGCTATAGATCGTGCAACCTTGATCTCCTTGACCCGACTCGCTTGTCGGCTAGAGTTGCCCCGTTCAACCTTGAGCCATGGAAGCGACTCAGGCCTTGAACGGTTGGTAACTTGTCGAGAACGTGGGGCGGTCTCTTTATGGCTGGAATTCTCGACTCACAGAATGAGTTGCCTACCTCGGTGAGTGCTGACTGCGGTTGTTTGCTTTAGGCCGAGCCTGTTCGCGGACGAACGTCATTCCCCCACGCAGAGGTTGCTACGCTCGGTGTCCTTGCGCCAGAACAATCCACGGGAGAGATCGTGTCTTCAGACTTGTCCAACAACGACTTCAAGGAGTTGGTTCGCTCGCGAACTGATCTTGTCGCGCTGATCGGAGAGTCGGTCGCACTGACCCCCGCACGGGGTGGTGCGGGGGTGGTGCGGAGTTTAAGTGTCTCTGTCCGTTCCACGATGACCACAACCCGTCGATGGTTGTAAATCCGGATCGGCAGACGTGGCGATGTTGGTCGTGCAGTACGGGCGGCGATTGTTTCTCGTGGGTGACTGAATTTGACAAAGTCGAATTTCGTGATGCGCTCGAAACGCTCGCAAAACGGGCTGGTTTGGAGATGCCCAAGTTCGGTGGCGGTCGTCCTCAAGAGAATGCCGTTGCCAAGGCAGATATCTATGACGTTCTGACCTGGGCAGAGAACGAGTTCCATCGCTGCTTGCTCGATTCGCAGATGGCAGCTCCGGCACGCGAGTATCTGAAAGAACGCGGTTTCACGGACGAAACAATTTCGAAATTTAAGCTCGGCTTTGCTCCGAATGACGGACAATGGCTGTTGGCTCGCGGTCGCGGCAAGTTTCCAATTGATCAAATGGAAACAGCGCGGCTCGTGAAGAAGAGTGACGAAGGGACGGGCTATTACCAGTTTTTTCGCAATCGAGTGCTGTTCCCGATTCGCAACGACAAAGGGCGTTGCGTCTCGTTTGGCGGGAGAGTTCTGCCGCAATTCGCAAAGCCGGGAGTTGGCAAATACATCAACGGGCCAGAGAGTGACGTTTACTCGAAGAGCAATCTGCTGTTTGGGTTTGATGCTGCTCGAGAAGGGATTCGTAAATCTCAGACGGCGGTCGTTGTTGAAGGTTACACCGACGTTTTGATCTCGCATCAGTTTGGTGTGACGAACGTTGTCGGCGTTTGCGGGACGGCGTTGACGGAGGCTCACGTCGCTCGGCTCAAACACTTCGCGGGCCGAATTGTGCTGATGTTCGACGGCGATGACGCCGGTCAAAAGGCGGCAGAGAAGGCGTTGGCAAACTTCCTGGCGGAGAGAATTGACCTGAAGGTGCTCGTGCTACCGGAAGGTCAAGATCCCGACGAGTATCTGTTTTCTCATGGCGCGGAGGCGTACCAGCACCAAATTGACAACGCGGCCGAGGCATTTGACTTTAAGCTGCAAACGGAGATCAATCGGCACGGATTAGAGTCCATTGACGCTCGACACCGTGTCCTAACCAGTATGTTGGAACTGCTGGCCCAAGTCTCGAAGCTTCGCGGCACGTCGAAAGAAGATGTGATTCTCAGCCGGCTTTCGGGACGCACGTTGCTTAACGAACAAGTTGTGCGACAACGGTTGTCCGAGATGCGTGCCGCGAAACCGTCTGCGACTGGCGGAACGTTGCGAAACGGCAACACTCCTGCTGCCGCGATGCCACAAGGTGGCTCAGAAGCGACACCTCGCGCCATGAGTGCGCGAGGTGAAGCAACTCCCAACAAATCGCGGCAACATGACGGCTCAAGAGTTGATCGGGGTCTAAACTTCTCCGGTCGGAAGATGTCCCAAATTGACCAGTTTGAATACGAGATTTTGGGAATCATCTTTGCGGCACCCCAGATGCTAGATGCAATTCGCTTGGAGATTGGCGACGAGGATTTTCAGAACGAACAAAATCGTCTTCTGTTGCAGACCTGCTTCGACCTGTCGGATCATGGCGAGTTGGCCACCTTCGAGCGGATCATGTCGGCGATCGAAGACAACAACCTGAAACGATTAGTGATTTGGATTGACGAACAAGCTCGTGAAAAGGAGATCGTTCAAAAGCTGACCGAAAATTTGATGACCTATAAAGAACAGAATCTGCCGCGCTACTTGGTGCAGTGCTTGCAACCAATTCAGTGGCGTCGCGAAGAACAGTTGCATCAACGCAACACCGGCCGATTGGCCCAACAACCGGAATCGCGTGCCGGTTTAAATTCCAACGCGAAAGCGCTGCTCGAGCAGCAAACTGCGTTTCATCAGAAACGTGCCGCCAAGACCACTTGGCAATGATTTGGTATTGAACCTCCAAAAAGGCTCGACGCCCAGTTCCCCCAACCTTGCCGACATCCCACCGAATTCGCGAAGGAACTGACTGTGCACAAGCTCGATGATTCCCTGATGAACCTGATCGCAGAAGGCAAAAAACGCGGCTTTCTGACGTTCACTCAAATCAACAACTATCTTCCCGACGAGGCGGTCAATCCAGAAAAGCTCGATGACTTGTTGATGTTGTTGGAAGAGGATGGCTTGGAAGTTGTTCAAGACGACTATCAGCCAAAGTTGACTCCTGCCGAGTTGAAGCGGCTCAAGCCGAAAATGAAGGACGATGAAAAGAGTCGCAAGATCGACGATCCGATCCGGATGTACTTAACGCAGATGGGTGAGATTCCGTTGCTGACTCGGCCTCAAGAAATTGGCTTGGCCAAGAAGATCGAAATTACGCGCCGTCGCTTCCGTCGCCAATTGTTGGAAACGGAGTACGCGCTGAAGATCACGATAGAAATTTTGCAGAAGGTCAGCGTCGGCGAGATGCCGTTCGATCGCACGATCAAAGTCTCGATGACTGAAGGCTTGGAGAAGAATCAAATCCTCGGTCGGATGCCACACAACCTGCGCACGATCGAAGTCTTGCGTCAGCAGTATTTCGACGACGCTAAGATCTGGCTAGACGAGAGTGCTTCGCCGACTCAACGCAAGAAGCATGAACAACTGATGACTCGCCGTCGCAGGAAAATTGTCACGTTGGCCGAAGAATTGAGCGTCCGGACTCAGCGCTTGCAGCCCGCACTCAAGAAGTTGGAGGAGATTTCGCAGCGGATGAATCAGCTCGAAAAGATGCTGAATAGTCAGCGATTCAAGAACGCGAAAGACGAACGCGCGAACGTTCAGAGGGAACTCCATGAGTTGATGCAGGTGACGCTTGAGACTCCGGAGACATTGAGGACGAAGCTCAAGCTGATCGATGCTCGCTACAAAGAATACGACCAAGCCATGCGTGACTTGTCCGGGGGCAACCTGCGGCTTGTCGTGTCGATTGCGAAGAAGTATCGCAATCGTGGACTCAGCTTCTTGGACCTCATCCAAGAAGGAAACACGGGGCTGATGCGAGCGGTCGATAAGTATGAGTATCGACGCGGCTACAAGTTCTCGACGTACGCGACATGGTGGATTCGGCAAGCCATCACGCGATCCATCGCTGACCAAGCACGCACGATTCGTATTCCAGTTCACATGATCGAAATGATGACCCGCTTGCGGCGCGTCAACAAACAATTGCTACAAGAACTTGGTCGTGAGCCAACGATCGATGAAACAGCCGAATTGGCGGGAGTCAGCATTGATGAGGCACGGCGCGTGATCAAAATCTCACGACAGCCAATCAGTCTTGATCGTCCGGTTGGCGAGAGTGAAGACAGCTTCTTCGGTGATTTCATCGAAGATGCCTCGACCGATAACCCAGTCAGTTCCGCTGCCAGCGAAATGCTCAAAGACAAGATCGACAACGTTCTGAAAACGTTGACGTACCGTGAGCGAGAAATTCTCAAACTGCGTTACGGGTTGGGTGACGGGTACACGTACACGCTCGAGGAAGTCGGTCGCATCTTCAAAGTGACTCGCGAACGTGTTCGACAGATCGAGGCGAAAGCTGTTCGCAAGCTGCAACATCCTGTGCGCAGCAAGCAGCTTCAAGGATTTTTGGAAGAGCTTGTCCCCGTCGCATGACAAAGATTGCGGTGAATGACAGAAAATGCTGGAAAGAGCCAACGGAGAGATTTCTCTGTTGGCTCTTTTTGTTGGCATCCTCAGAATCGTGAATCGGACGCATTGAATGAAGAGCGATTGAACGGGAATTGTTAGTTGTCGAACTAATGATGTGGCTTACTGGGATCAGTCGGATTCGGGAATTAGCTATGTTGGCTAGTGCTTCGTCAGTCTTGAGCTTAACTCGCAATAGTGCAGCAATCGGAAGTCTTGTGACTTCGGCTATCCCCTTAGCAAACTTCGATAGAGCACGACTAGGCTCTACTCGTTTTTAGGGTGTTGACGCGATGTTGAGTCCATCTGTGAAAACTCATCTTCTTCGCTCAATTGTTGTGGCAGCGTTCTTGCTCGGCGCGGCGCTGTTCGTTTTGGTGGATTGGACGCCAACGGATCGCCTTTTTAAGCAGGTACAGGCTCAATTACGGCGGGAGAATTATCGTGAGGCCGAAGAACTCGCTTTACGGCTGACTTGTCGCTCAGAGCGTTTTCGAGAAGGTTGGTTGTTGGCGGCTGAGGCCGCTGCTCGGCAAAGACGATTCGCTGACGCAAAGATGCGTTTGGAGAACATTCCAGACGATGCCTCGCTGGTGTGCGCCGCCAAGTGGATGGCGTTGGGACTGCTCGAGATGCAGGGATTTCACCGGTTGTCTTCTGCTGAGCAAGCATTTCGAAATGTGTTGAAGATTGATTCTCGAAGGCGAGATGCACACCAACAGTTGGCGATGCTTTTGAGTCTAGAGGGACGTCATTGGGACGCGTTGCCGCATCGAATGGAGCTGATACGGCATAAGCAAGCCGACTTGACCACTCTAGTCCTGTTGGCGCTCGGTGACTCTGCTAACGATCGCCCCGAAGAGCTTCGGGGTTTTTATCAAGTCGAACCGAATGATGCTGGAGTCCAATGTGGCGAGGCGCGGCAGAGTCTTCTGGCAAATAAGCCGATGGAAGCCAAGAAATTGTTAGAGGCTTTGAGTTTGAAGGAGCCAGATTGGCTGACGCCTCGCTGTTGGTTAGGTTCGAGATTGCTCGTTGAAAATGACTTGCCGGCCTTTGCTTCCTGGCTTGATACATTGCCTCAAGATCTGTCGCAGTTGCATCCTGAAGTCTGGTTTCAACGAGGGCGTTCAGCGTTGCTAGAAGAGCGTCGCGAAGTTGCTGCACATTATTTTGCGCAGGCTATCCGAATAGATCCGAATCATCTCGCGGCCAGTTATCAGATTGGGCAACTCTTGATGAGTTCTGGCGATGCCAAAATCGGGCAATCGTTTTTGGATCGTTCAAAGTTGTTGAGCGAGTATCTTGGTGCTGCGAAAAACTATGTCATTACTCAGCGGTTTGATGTTCTTCCGCGTGCTGCCCGATTAGCTGAGGAACTAGGGCTGGCGATCGAAGCGGTTGCGTGGCACGAGATTCTGGCGTCGATTTTTAGTACGCAACCACATGGGGCCGTTCGCGCCACGTTTCATTCAAATCAAGTTAAGCGTCTTCGTAAGAGACATTTGCAAGTTGCTAAAGATGGCCGAACCGATGCAGAGACCCTTAATGAATTGATGGGGAAGCTTCCCTCTAAATGGAATCTGCAGCCAACTGAAGATTTACCAATTCCAACGGCGAATGCGCGACCATCGATCTCTGGTGCCGGATTTCGTGCATATTTTGTTGACCGGGCGGATGAACTTGGCTTGGTGTTTTCGTACTACAACGGCAGTCGGCCTGAGACGAAGAGTGAGTTCATGTACGAATTCAGCGGAGGAGGTGTTGCCGCGTTGGACTACGATCTCGACGGTTATGTTGATCTTTACCTGACTCAGGGGTGTGACTGGCCTATTGATGTGTCACAGCGAAAGCACCTCGATCAACTTTTTCGAAACAACGCTGGCGATGGCTTTCAAGCGGTGACTCTTCCAGCCGGCATTATCGAGCCGGGCTTCAGCCAAGGTGTGACCGTGGGAGACTATGACAACGATGGTTTTCCCGATGTGTATGTGGCGAACATTGGTGCGAATCGCTTCTTTCGGAATAACGGAGATGGCACGTTTTCGGATGTTTCCGAGGAAACGAAAACCAGCGGCTTTCGTTGGACGACGAGCTGCGTCATGGCAGACGTCAATAACGACGGTTTCCCGGATCTTTACGCGGTCAACTATGTGGAAGGTGATCATCTTTTTGATAGTCCGTGTCGACTTCCAGACGGTGCGACGAGGCTGTGTACTCCTCATGAATTTCCCGCGTCTCAAGATCAGTTGTATTTGAATTTGGGTGACGGGGAATTTCGTGAAATTACCGGTGAGGCGGGAGTTGAAATCCCAGACGGAAAAGGGCTTGGAATTGTTGCAGCAGACTTTGAGGGGACTGGATGGTTGAACTTGTTTGTGGCAAATGATGCCGTTCCAAACTTTTACTTCAGCAATGAAACAATAACGCCCGGCGAGCTGCCACGTTTTGTTGAGCGAGGATTCGCAAGCGGATTGGCGGTTGATCAAGAGGGGCATGCCGAAGCGTGTATGGGAGTCGCGGCAGCCGATGCAGATGGTGATGGGCGTTTGGATCTTTTTGTGACGAACTTTCACAATGAGTCCAACACGCTTTATCTGCAGCGATCGGTCGGCCAGTTTGACGATGCGACTCGACACGCTGGTTTAGAGGAACCAAGTCTGGCCATGCTAGGGTTTGGAACTCAGTTCCTTGATATGAATTTGGATGGCTACCCAGATTTGATTTTGACAAATGGCCATGTTGGAGACCTCAGTAGTCACGGAGTTCCCTATCGAATGGTTCCGCAGTGCTTTCTCAATACGAAAGACGGTCGTTTTTTAGAGTTGGTTGCAGACGGTGCGGGGCCATTTTTCGGGCACAAAAAACTTGGAAGAGGCCTGGCACGTCTCGATGCTGACCGAGATGGTCGAGAGGATTTTGTCGTCAGTCATCTCGAGGATCCAGTTGCATTGGCTCTCAATCAGTCGATCTCGACCGGAAATTTTTTCGCGATTCGCATGGTGGGTACGAAACTTGATCGCGATGCGATCGGGACTCAAGTGCGAATTCAAGCTGGGCAGAAAATCTCAAACCAACAACTCGTGGCAGGAGATGGGTATCAGGCGAGTAACGAGCGACGTTTGGTGTTTGGAATCGGGGCAGAAAATCAAGTTAATGAGGTTCAAATTCGCTGGCGATCGGGGCAGATCGACAAGTTTCGTGGCTTTTTCAGTCCAAACACGGAATGGGTTGTGATTGAATCGTTTAATGGAGGAGCGGTTTCCAAAATGGTACAGGTAATAGATCGGTGGCAGGTTGATTGAATCGCGTTTAATGCTTGGTCTATTGGCAAGCTTGCCTTCTTTGTTTGCATCAATGGCAGGGCCAGCGCGCACTTTAGGGGGGTTGGGCGACTTGCGCATGAAGTGCTTAAATGCTATTAGTCCTCTGTGTTGATTTGTGTTTCACAACGCAGGGAGCATGACGTGGTGATGGAGCCGGTTCAGATTGGTTTAGAGA
>JAPLNX010000245.1 GCA_026400935.1 Planctomycetia bacterium
AGTCCCGCGATTTCATCGGGGCGTCCCCAACGGCCTGCCGGAATACGGTCGAGGATTTGCGGCGCTCGCACGGGATCTGCTCGCAAAGGGCTGGCCATATCTGTTTCAAAATAACCTGGCGCGATGCAGTTGACGTTGATCCCTTTGCTGGACCAAGAGACCGCCAATGATTTTGTCAGGCCAGCAATCGCATGCTTGGCAGCGGCGTATGCAGGAATGTTCAACCCAGCCTCGAAGGACATGATGCTCCCGACGTTGATGATCTTTCCTCGCCCTCTTTGAAGCATGTGCGGAGCCACTTGCTGGCTGAGGTCGAACGTGGCATTCAGATGCAATTCGAGTTGTTGTCGCCAAGCCTCTTCCGGAAAAATTTCCGGCGGATATCTCCGGCCATCACCAGCGTTGTTGACCAGAATATCGACTTGGCCGGCGAGTTCGATGGCACGATCAACGAGTCCGACGCGCTGAGTGGGAATCGAGAGATCGGCTTGGATTTCAAAGAAGCGCCGCCCTGCCGCTTCGACAAGTCGTCTAGTTTCGTCGGCCTGGCCGCTCTTCGAAACACAGACGATATCCGCCCCCGCCTCCGCGAGGCCCCAAGCCATGGATTGGCCTAAGCCACGTCGCCCACCGGTGACCATTGCCACGCGATCGTTGAGTTGGAATTGATTCAGTATCATGGTCGTCTCAAGGAAGGCAGGGGAGGGGATGGGACAAAGAATGAATGGGACTCACGGGAGTTATGGTCGAAGGCTAATCAATTCCATGACTCGCATTGCTCCCATAGCACACAACTCAACGATCACTTCACGGCACCAGCGCGCGGTCGATGGCTTTCTCAAGTTCGTCAGCGATGTTGACGTTGAATGGTTCATCGGGCACTTCCGCTTTGTCGGCTTTTTGTTTGGCTTTCTCAAGGAAGGTGGTCAACTCTGCGTCTGTCAGTACTCGCTTCAATTGATCGCTACCATCGGCCTGTTTTTGCATCAGAAGTTGCATTACCTCATTCAAGTCCGCTTCGGGAATCTTCTTTTCAAACGCCCCGCGAGCAAACCGCTGCAGCGTGACTTGAGCTGCGGTCTTGTCGTCGGCACTTAATCCAGACGGCTTCACGTACTTTTCTTCTGCCGCCATGACAAGCGCGATCGGAAACAGTGGGCTTTGTGCGATTTGCTCCAACACCTTGCCCGCTTGTTCGGGGCTTAGTTTTCCCGACTTGAAATCATCAGCCAACTGATCGATGCGCTTGATGATACGAGCCTTCTCTTCGGGCTTCAGACTGGATTGCGCGACCACTTGCGCGGTGACCGCCTTCGATGCATCGGCCGCCCAGGTCTTCCAGCTCATCGCAATCCAAACGCCAGCAACGATCGTGATAGCGAGCACACCAGCCAGCAGGCAGCCACAACCCATCGCGAATTTGCTGCAACCGCTACGCTGTGACGGTGGAGTTTCAGGACGATCGAAATTGCGCGACCCGCGTTCAAACTCATCACGATCATCAAGCGTGTTGCCTTCGCTCATTGCACAGGGACTCCTCAAACGGGGGGGTTTCGGTCAGTTGAGCCGGTGTTCTATCACGATCGAAGTGGAAAATCGTCTGACCTCGACTTCATAGGGCCGTTGCCGTCGGTCATGCCTCAATGTTGGGAAAGCATACAGAACTGCCCAGACTCGACACGGCTGGCTAGAAGTTCGATAGGAGTTGAGTTCGCAATCCAAGTTTAAAATTTGGCCAGCCGTGCCGGGGTTGATACTCCGAGTTGGCGATCCGCGGTGTGAGGGATAAGCTTTTTGAGTCGCACGAACGGTGCCGCACACAGGAGATGGTGATGTTGCAGGTTCTTGGTGGTTCAAAGCAGTTGTGCAACGGAGTGACTCGTCGCGATCTGATGTCGATCGGTGGCTTGAGCCTTTGTGGAGTTGGGATGCCCTCGTTGATTTCGACGTCGGTGTCAGGCGAGAAGTCGGGCGAGAAGTTTTCTGAAAGCCCACTGCCGGGCTTTGGCCGTGCAAAGAACGTCATTCTGTTGTATCTGTTTGGCGGCCCGAGCCATTTGGAAATGCTCGATATGAAGCCGCAGGCTCCTGTCGAAATTCGAGGACAGCTTCAGTCAATCTCTTCAACGCTTCCCGGCTGTGACGTGTGCGAGCACCTGCCGAACATGGCCAAGGTGATGGATCGAGTCACAGTGGTTCGTTCGCTGACACATCCGTGGAACTTTCATGGGATGCAGTACGCAACGACCGGTGCTCCAGAAGGAAGCATTCCGCTCGAAGAGACAATGACGCATCCGCAACATCAACCGTTCTTGGGTTCGGTCGTCAATTACTTCGATCAACAACGACGAGGCTCGAAGCCACACGGCTCGATCCCAGACAACATCGTGTTGCCCTTCATGCTGAGCACACGCCGACCGGCGGCTCGATACACCCCTCCGTTCGCGTCGTACCTCGGCAGCAGCTTTGATCCAATTTGGACAGAGTTCCGTGGCGAACCGACTCGCAGTCAGGTTCGGCGTTCGTTCGGTCCGGCGACTGAGATCCGCGATCCATATCTTGGCGTGCAACGGGATTGTCGTTTCTTGATCGCGGCCGAAGCGGACTTGCCGAAGGATTTCCCTTTGGATCGGCTCAATCGAAGGCGTTCGTTGCTCGATCAACTCGAAACATTGAGACGCAATCTTGACCAGCAGGCTGGACGATCGGTGTTGGATCAAAAGCGAGAACTCGCCTTTTCCCTACTCGATTCGCGAGCGGTTCGTTCGGCTTTCGATCTAGGCCAAGAGTCGGCTAATCAGCGCGACGCATACGGCATGACGCTGTTTGGACAGTCGATACTACAAGCTCGCCGATTAGTGGAAGCAGGCTGCCGATTTGTGACCGTCGTGTGGGACGAGTTCGGCCAACTCAACGCCGGTTGGGACACGCACGTCGATCACTACAACCGATTGAAGGGGGAACTGCTGCCGGGACTCGATTTGGCATTCTCGGCGCTGATCCACGATCTTGAAACTCGCGGCTTGCTCGATGACACGTTGGTCCTGGTCATGAGCGAAATGGGACGCACACCTCGTTTTGAAGGGGAAGGTCGAGGCCACTGGGGCCGAGCCTATACCAATTTCTTCGCCGGTGCCGGACTGAAAAATGGAAACGTCATCGGTCGCACAGACTCGATTGGTGCCACCGTCGCCGATCGACCGCTCACGGCGAAAGACATCCTCGCCACAATCTACCATTTGATCGGAATTAATCCGCATTCGACGTTGAACGACCGACTCAATCGTCCGGTCCCGTTGGTGCATGACGGCAAAGTCATTGCGGACATGCTGGCGTGAGCTGGACTGATCTAGCCATGTTTTTCGGCGGCGTCCTACAGTCCCGCCCGCTCGACCAGCTTGGCCGTGATTTTCGCCGACGCGAAGATCCTGTTTTCGCCTTTCGGAAGGGATCCGCTGCTGTGCCGCAACATCGTTGGTTGAAATTTTCGGTACTCGTCGTCGCTGTCGCTTCTCTTGCGCCATTGGGGATCGACGGCTACAAGGATTTGCGAGACCGCTTGGTCCCGAAAAAATTTGGTGTTGTGGAGGTTGGAAAAATTTATCGCAGCGGACAGCTTCACCGGGCACTGGTGCGAGAGACTCTCGCCAAGAATCACATCCAAGTGGTCATTGATCTGACTCACGACGACCCAAGCAACATGAATCAACGGGCCGAACAAGCGGCGATTCGTGATCTCGGATTGCAGGGCCTGCGATTTCCAATGAACGGCAACGGAACCGGAGAGATCGAACAAGTGGCGGGAGCGGTCGCCGCGTTGGCAAAAGCAGAACACGAAGGAAAACCAGTTCTCGTCCACTGCGCTGCTGGTGCTCAACGCACCGGTTGTGTCATAGCGACGTATCGCCTGCTCGTGAAAGGCGACTCGCCATCTGATGTTCTAACGGAGATGGAGCAATACGGTTGGCGCCCCGATCACGACCAAGTGATGCTGAATTTTCTCAACGACCATTTGCCAGACTTTGCAAACCGTCTAGTCGATCTTGGAACGCTTTCGGAGAGGCCACGAGCTATCCCCTCACTGACTGGTTCCTCGAAGAGTTCGAATCCGCCCAAGGTCGCCACAGCGACAGACAAAGCTGTGAAGTAAGGAGGCGGGGAAGAATGAATCGTAGACCGGTTTTCCAAAGCGGTAAACCGAGATTAATCATGGGCTTTTTTGTAACCCGAAGCGTAAGCGAGAGCGTCGTCACGGTTAGCCTTCGCTTACGCTTCAGGTTACATCGTGGCAAGCCGCTTCCACTATAAGTAGCCCATGAATAATTCCGGTTAAAGCGTTCCGTCCGGTTTGAAAAATCGGGCTACAAAAGCACGATGTCCATAACGGTCACGCCAGTTGCGTTGACCGGCAGTCTGCTGGCTCTCGAAAGGATAGAAATGATGCGACGTCTCGTGATGTCATTGGTGCTGATTCTGATAACGAGTCTTTCGGCTCAAGCTGCCGTACAAACGAAAATGGTGACCTACAAGCATGGCGATCTCGAATGTCGAGGGTTTCTCGCGTGGGATGACGCTGTTCAAGGCACACGTCCGGGAGTGCTTGTCGTCCATGAATGGTGGGGGCTGGATGAGTACGCTCGGCAGCGTGCGACACAATTGGCGAAGCTCGGTTACGTAGCGTTTGCCGCCGACATGTATGGCGAAGGAAAGACCGCCGACCACCCCGATAACGCGCGTCAAATGGCGACGACCGTCCGCATGAACGTTGAAAATTGGCGAAAGCGAGCAACGGTGGCTCTTGATGTTCTTAAGTCACAACCGCAGTGCGATTGCAATAAGCTCGCCGCGATCGGCTACTGCTTCGGCGGATCGACTGCAATTCAACTCGCGTATGCTGGGACCGACTTGAAGGCCGTCGCCAGTTTTCATGGAGCATTGCCAACCGCGACCGAAGCGGAGGCGAAAGCGACAAAGGCTCGCATCCTGGTTTGTAATGGCGGCGCAGACACGTTCATTCCGGAGGCGGCAATCAAATCGTTCCGCGAATCGCTCGACAAGTCCGGTGCGAAGTACGACTTTGTTTCGTATCCCGGGGTCGTCCATAGCTTTACCGTCCCCGGTGCGGACGCTCGTAATATTCCAGGCATGAAGTACGACAAGCAAGCGGACGAGGATTCGTGGAAACTGATGACGAAACTCTTCGCTGAGCAGTTCGGAAAGTAAGTTGGGACTCTGTCCCGCCCCTTCGCGCTCTTCGTGCCTTTGCGGTAAAAAAACGATTCGTTTGCAGCGTAAAGGAGCGAAAAGCACAAAGAATTTCAGAATGAAGCAAGGTCTTATCTGGAACTGAGCCATCAGAATCGCCCGACGGAAGAATGTTATTGGAGAATCATAAGATGATGCAGAAGACATCAATAAACGGCGGCTTTCCATCAGTTCGATTGCGACGTTTGCGTTCAAATCCGCGCTTGCGAGATTTGGTCCGCGAAACGGAATTGAATCCGCGTGACTTCATCCTGCCGTTGTTCGTTAAGCACGGACAAAATCAGCGTGTGCCGATTCGGTCGATGCCTGGCCAAGATCAAATGACCGTCGATCAATTGCCGAGTGAAGTAGACTCAATCGCGAAGCTCGGAATTCCTGCCGTCGTTCTATTTGGAATTCCTGAGCACAAGGATGCGGTCGGCAGTGATGCTTACGATCCGGATGGAATCATTCAGCAAGCAGTACGAGCGATCAAAGCCACTCACACTGACTTACTCGTTATTACGGACGTTTGCTTTTGCGAGTTCACCGATCATGGCCACTGTGGCATCATTGGCCATCAGCATGGCCGCACCGATGTCGATAATGACGCGACACTCGGCATCCTTGTGAAGGAAGCGGTCGCTCAATGCCAAGCTGGAGCCGACATGATCGCGCCCAGCGGCATGATGGACGGCATGATTGCCGCGCTACGGACCGGTTTGGACGGGGCAGATTTCGCTCACATCCCCATCATGAGTTACGCAGCAAAGTATGCGTCGGGATTTTACGGCCCGTTCCGAGACGCGGCGGAGAGTACTCCGCAATTTGGTGACCGGCGGACTTATCAAATGGACCCGGCGAACGGTGCTGAGGCTCTTCGCGAAGTCGGACTTGATGTGGCTGAAGGCGCGGACATCCTGATGGTGAAGCCAGCCCTGAGTTATCTCGACGTGATCCGTCGAGTTAAGGACGCGCACCCAGAGATTCCGCTCGCCGCCTATAACGTCAGCGGTGAATACTCGATGGTCAAAGCGGCTGCCGCCAACGGTTGGATCGACGAGCAACGGATCGCGTTGGAAATCCTGACGTCAATCAAACGCGCCGGGGCCGACATGATCCTGACGTACTTCGCGAAAGATGCTGCGAAGTGGCTGGCGTGAAGATCGCTTAACCGCACGCACGTGCGTTTTGAAACGCAGCGTGGCTGCGGCGTGCGGTTAACCTTCGACTATTCGTCTACGGCGACCTTCGGCTTCAGAAATACCCACAACTTGATTTCAGAGCCTTGCGGCAGATTCGACTTGGCGTCAGGTGACTGACGCTCGACTTGATTGATCTCTTCTTGATTCTCTGTAACAGAACCTTTCAAGAGCTTGACCACGTACCCGCGTTGTTCCAAGGCTTCTTTCGCTTTGCGGTAGTCCGATCCCACGACTGACGGAAGCGTCGGCTTCGCGATTTGTTTGGGGTCAATCGCTGGACCTCGTGCCGCGTTCTCGACCTTTGATTCTGTCTTTGCAGGCGCTGTCCCGCCGACTTGGGTGATCTTCCGATTGTCATCCGCTCCGTCAGCGCGTTCGCCGTCCGGATTTCTCAAGGCGACCTTCATCCCTTTGAGATTGGGCTTGAAGGGGTCTTTTTCACCGAGTCCCAAGAAGGTTGGAAGGATACCGGCTCGCGCATTCGCTTTCATGGATTGAAAGCTATAGGTCGTCTCTTTGGTCCCAGCAGGGTCGATCATGCGCACGGCGGACGGTAAGTAAGTTTTGAGGTCCAGTATCACTGTTGCGAGTTGATAGTTGGCCGCGTCGCTCCGCAGCTTCGGATGAATTTGTAGCGTGACGCTAATCGGCGTTCCGTCCTTCGCCTTTTCTTGCCCGATGATCGCCATGCGATAGCGGCGCAGAGCTTTGTCAGCCGGCATTCCGAAGAGGAACGGTAGCGGGCCATCAATGATGCGTTCGCCCCGATTATTCGGTGGGATGACGAGTTGTGTCGCCGTTTTTTCTTTCTCGTCAATTTGAGTCACGGTCTGCCCGTCGCAATACCAACGTTCGCCAGTACCGGGCTGCACAGTGAATTTGACGTCTTGCCCAGTCTTCCAATGCTTCTTGATGTCGGTCGGCGGCTGCGGCTTTCCTTTTTCATCTTTCACCATCTTGACTTCGACAGGTGTCAGATCAATGCGTCCTCTGTCGGGCTGCTCGTAGTAGAACTCGCCCTTGTTTCGTTTCACGACGTTAAAGGTGTAGTCGTACTCCCAGCGCAAATGCTCGCCCTGCAGTTTTTTGACTTTGGACGATTCCACTTCCCACTTGTTGAGCAGTGAAAGGAGCGCTGGGGGAGGGTTTTCGACTCGCAGCGCGTCAGCTTCCGCTTCCGGACGAGCGAGCTTCGCGCCATTCGGTTTCGCAGTATTGCTGCCGTCACTCCCAGCCCGCGAAGTCCCTTCGCGTTCCTGAGCCGCAGCAAACGGTACTCCGCTGAGACCAATGGCCACTGCCGACAGCCCCGCGATCACTCGAATTGGCATCCGTGCAAACTTGAATCGCAGCATGATTATCCTGCGTAGAAGAGACATCCGTGTCATTTAGCAGAACGTCGCGATCACCTCATTCGATCGCACCGCCCACGAACAGGAGTGGGATAATAGGTGCGACCGCAAAACGCCTCTACCCCGGTTTTCATGCCTGTCACGACCGAATTCTAACGGGCTCTGAATTCGGCTCGACCGTTTTTGGACGCAGTGTTACGTTGAGCCAGTTATCGCAGACAGTTCGGGGATTCGAGTCCGCTGAAGATGATGTCAGCAAGGGAAACGCTTCATGGACGGTGCTCAACTTTGGCAGACTTTGATTCAAGGAGTCGTGCAAGGGATCACCGAGTTCTTGCCCGTCAGCTCCAAGTCGCATTTGATTCTTGTTGGCGATCTGCTCGAACGCTGGTTCGGCACGAATTCCACGAAGGACGAAACGATTGAATTGATCGTCGGGCTGCATCTGGGAACGCTCTTGGCGACGATGATCGTTTATTGGCAAGACCTGTGGTCTTTGCGAACGCGACATCGGCTGTTGCTCAACATGATCATCGGCAGCATTCCCGTGGCGGTGGTCGGACTGGCCTTCAAAGACCGGCTCGAAGCGACGTTGGTCTCGCCGCTGTTTGTCGGCTTGGGGCTCTTTGTCACTGCGACCTTTCTGCTGGCCGCTCAACGCCTGGAGATCAATTTGGTGGAGCTGGATCAAATCCGCTGGCCTCATGCGCTGGCGATCGGCTGCTTTCAGACGTTGGCCTTGCTGCCGGGAATTTCTCGATCTGGGAGCACAATCGCGGGCGGTGTGATGGTTGGGCTGACGCGCCATGCCGCGACGACGTTTTCCTTTTTGCTGTCCGTCCCGGCCGTGGGCGGAGTCGTGCTGCTCAAAGGGTTCACGCTGCGCCATTCGCACGGTTTGGCGATTGGTCAATTACTGTTCGGTGCTGTGGTCTCGTTCGCAGTCGGACTCGTGACGCTGCGGTTTCTGATTCGAGTGGTCACCCAACGCAAACTGCATTGGTTCGCGTATTACTGTTTGGTGCTGGGCGTCTGTGTGACCGCGTGGCAGTTGTGGCTGCGGATGCAGGCGGTTTGAGACACCTGAGAGGTAGCTGAATTCGCAAGAATTCAGCCGTTGCGACAACCGTCTGAATTCTTACGAATTCAGCTCCGAAAGTCGCCGAGTGATTAGCGTCGTTTCTCTTGCGACGAATCAAGCCAACCGCGCCGGTACATGTAGATCGTGAGACCGATTGTCGTGGCTGTCATAAGGCCCAAGGCAAACGGATAGCCGTAGGCCCAACGTAACTCCGGCATGTTGAGCGGGTGAGTTACGTCGAAGTTCATGCCGTACAAACCAGTGATGAAACCGAGTGGCAAGAAGATCGTCGAAAGGATCGTCAGCACCTTCATGATCTGGTTCATACGGTAGCTGATTTGCGAAAGGTAATAGTCGCGCAAGTCCGAACACATTTCTCGAAAAGTCTCGACGACGTCCAAAATTTGAGCGGTGTGATCGACACAGTCACGCAGATAAAGCCGCGTCTCTGAGGTGATCATCGGAAAATCGTCGCGAATCATTTCGTTCAACGCGTCGCGTTGAGCAATCATCATTTTGCGAACTTGCAGCAAGTTACCGCGTAGGCGATGTAACTCCGGAATGATACGCGGCGATGGTGCGTTCGTGACCGCCTCGTCGATCGTTTCCAATCGGTCACTGTAAAGTTCAATCAATGGGAAATAGCCATCAAGTACGGCGTCGAGCACCGCGTAAGCGAGATAGTCCGCTCCGGTTTGGCGAATGCGACCCGCCTTCGTCCGCAATCGTGTGCGTACTGGCTCAAGGCAATCACCCGGACGCTCTTGAATTGTCAGGAGAAATTTACGTCCGATAAATAAGCTCGTCTGATCGGTTCGCAGCGGATCATGGTCTTCGATCATGCGTGCGACGAGATAAAGATAATCGCCGTAATTTTCGACCTTGGGTCGCTGATGCAAATGCACGACATCTTCCATCGAAAGCCGATGGATGCCGAACAGCCCAGCCAATCCGTCAAGCATTTCGGTGTTACTCAAGCCATCAACGTTCACCCACGTCACCGGCCAGCGTTCGAGCAAATCGGTTAATTGGCCAAGATCTGTCAGCGGTTGTTCCAGCATTTCTGTTGCCGAAAAACAGATGACCGTTATTCGAGTTTGCTCTGCATCCGACGGCGCGATGATCGTTCCGGGCATAGCACCCGGTTTTGTTTGTCGACGGAACGGCGGGTCAGCCGGCATGAGAGAAACGTCGTCGGTCGGCATCATCAGCCCCCTTTTGGCTACTCGTCGGCGTAATGTGGCGTCAGATTCCAAGTCTTCAAGACTTCTTGCTCGCGCTGCCGCATAACCTTTAGTTCTTTCACGGATAGATCGTCGTATCCGCAGAGATGCAACAATCCGTGGACAACGTACAACGTGAGTTCGTCGAGTGGTTGCCAACGGTATTTCTTTGACAGTTCTTTGGCCATTTCTGCGGAGACTATGATCTCTCCTTCGATCCGCTTGCCCGCTCCGCGAGGCGCGCTCTTGGGGATCGGTAATGACTCCGGTTCGATCTCGCATTCCAGCAGAAAGCTCAATACGTCAGTCGCGTAGTCGTGCTGTAAGTAGCGTTGATTGAGATCGTGGATCGTTTCGTTATCGACGATGGCGATACCGATTGTTGCCGAGACACATTTTTCGGCGGCCAATAATTCACGGGCAATTTCAGTGATTCGTTTGTGATCAACCTTTAACGCACGCTGTTCGTCGTCGATGTCAATCTGATAACGCGTCGCGATTTCGGCGGTGTTGTATGTCGGCCTTCTGGTTTCCGAGGGATGTGCTGACATTGGAACCTTTTCGAACTCAGCTTCAAAAGAAAAACCGGCCAAGGAAAACTCCTTGACCGGTTTAGTGACTCACCTGTCAGACCATCGTTTGCTGATTCCAATTAGTCTTGGTAATCAACTTCGATGTAGTCCTTTTTCGTCCGGATATCAACAGCGTACTTGCCGAAGTCGTAACGGACCTTTTTACCATCATGACTGCACTTGATGACCGGCGGGCAGCAAGATTCCGGAACGCAAATCTGAACTGCAACGCAACGAGGCTTGCAGCACGGATTGCACGGATCTGGCTTCCAACAGGGATCGCGAACTTCCACGATCATTGGCTTTGCACAAGGAGCCATTTCCTTCGTGTCCACGTACTTCACACAGTGGAACAACTCAATCGGTCCTCCGACTGCGTGCGTAACACTGGCCGCTTCCGGCACTGGTGTTAGTGGTTGTGCAATGCCAACCGTGGCCGACATCGCCAAGATGCCAGCCGCCAACAGACTCAACAGCTTCTTCATTTCCTTGCTCCTAAATTTTTGGACGCCCAAGTCCCCGCCGACGGTACAGCAACGTCAGCCACAGAAACATACCCTACCCGCCGCGGGACGAGTCTCCCTTTATCCCGAAATCCGTTCGGCACATTGAGGGATTGAACGGGGGTGACGGTTCCGTCCACTAAACCGTCGGGTGAATGATGAGGAACCGGCTGAGACGACGCAAGCAACTTTTTCGGAAAACTTCCCCAGGATTAACCAGTGTGATGCGCAGTCGTCTTCGGCGATCAATGCGCCATACCCGACACCGTAGACCGAAGCCGATTGCGTCTACGGGGCATGAGGCTCCATAATCCCGCCCCGTCTGCCCGCTTGCATGTTGCCAAAAACAACATTCGGCCGGTTTATTGAATGAGTTGGCTTAAGGATTCTGAGTCATGAATCGCCATGTTGTTCGGTTATTGTCGTGGAACCAAATAGTGCTCGCCGTGATCTGCCTGGGTGTTTTGATCGCCGCCTCTTCTGGATGCGGTTCAAACACGGGAGCTTCAAACAGTTCTACTGCTGAAAAAGAGACGAAACCGAAAAACGAATCGAAGCCCAAGAAGACGGAAAGTTCGACGACTTCTGGAACATCGAATGGCCCGAAAACCATTGGCGGAATTCCCTACGATGTCTTCTTTGACAAGCCGCTCGTAATCGCCGCCAATCAACAGACCGGTGCTGGTACTGACACCAAGATGGTTGCGACTGACAAAGGGGCTTCTGCTCCAGGAGTCGAGGCGCCTGCCAACGGTGGAACTACGAACGTGACAAAAACACCTGCTAAAGATGCAGGGGGTGTCTCCTTGAAAGACATGATCAACAAGGATGCTTTGGCCAACGAGGTCAAAGCGGTGCGAAATTATCTGGCGGGGAAAACGGGGTCGGTTGCGACCTACAACACCAGCTATCTGGAGATTTCACCCGAAGCAGCGACGCTCGCGGTCCTCGCGGTCGCGGTGACACGTTATCCCGAAGACTTTTCGTGGAAGAAAAATGCCAAGCACTTACGCGATCTCTCGTTCAAAATCATGGAAATCACGACGTCAAAAGATGCGAAGAACAAGAACTCGTTTGAGGCGGTCTCGGAAGCGTTCGCCAAAATCGACGACATCCTCAAAGGATCGGAGCCCGCGGGATTACCGGAAGCTGAAGAAGACAAAGACTACGGCGACGCAGTTGGTGGCAACGTGGTGATGTTGATGAAGCGAATCAAGAAAGCGGAAGAAACATTGAAGGCCAGCGTCTCTTCCGAAGCGGGCCTGAAGAAGGATGCTGATCGAGTCGCTCAAGAAGGGGCGATCCTGACGTTTCTCGGCGAGGTCATCAAAACACAAGGCTTTGGCTGGGGCGGCGATGAAGAGTTTGCCAAGTACGCGAAACCGCTGATCGATGGCGGCAAAGAGATCGCCGAAGCCGCAAAGTCGGGTAACTACGCGCAATATGGCGAAGGCATTGCGAAGGTCGCCAAGTCTTGCAACGAATGTCATCCGAAGTTCAAACCGTAACGAATTAAGCCGTAACGAAGGGATTCCTATGTTGCGTTTTTCTGTGCTCCGTTTCGCAATATTGAGCGTGTTTATCGTCAGTCTTGCATTAGGTCTCGACTCGGTCTCGGCTGACGTGATTGAGCTAACCTCCGGCAACCGAATCGAAGGAGAGATTCTCAAGGACGGTGCAGAAGTGGTCGTGATCGACATCGGTGTCGAAATTTTGAAGATACCAGTTGAGAAAATTAAGTCGCGAGCTGCGAGCTTCGATAAAGCGACTCAGAAAGCAGAAATCAAGCAGGGCGATCTCTACTCAGAAGCGCGCTTGCCGCCCAAGAACGTCAAAGATCTTGCCAACGAGTTCGGTGATGGCGTTGTGCTCATTCAGACGCCCGGGGGCCTTGGTTCAGGTTTCATCGTCACTCCGCGAGGTCACTGTGTTACCAACTATCACGTAATCGAGCGTGAGACACGCATCGCCGTGACTTTATTTCACAAGGACGGGAAGGGGGGCTTCTCGCGTCGCCGCATCGACGACATCAAAATCATTGCGATGAACCCGTTTCTTGATTTGGCCCTGATCCAAATTCCCGAACAGAAGGATCAGCCTTTCAAGACGGTGATGTTGTCCGAGACCGACGATCAGAAAGAGGGTGAAGAGGTCTTTGCAATCGGCAACCCATTGGGTCTCGAACGCTCGGTCTCCAAGGGGATCATCAGCACGCGCAACCGCAATCGAGAAGGTCTCACGTTCATTCAAACGACGACACAGATCAACCCCGGAAACAGCGGCGGTCCGCTGTTCAATGCACGTGGTGAGGTTGTCGGTGTGACCAACATGAAGGTCTTGTTCGGCGAAGGTTTGGGGTTTGCAATCCCGATTAACTACCTCAAACATTTTCTGAATAATGCGGACGCGTTTGCCTTCGACAAGAACAATCCGAACTCTGGATACCGCTATTTAGATGCTCCCGTTCGAAAATCTGTTGCCCCACCGAAAGCCCGGTGAAGCCGCCGGTTCGTTAAGCAGAGTTCCCCAAGTCCATAAATTCGCTGATGGAATCTCGCTTACCTGACCGGTATCATCCCGGCCCTTCCACCCATTCCTCGTGTGAGTCGAACCCAGTTAGGTCGCCATGAATCAGAAGAAGCCCGGCCCGATGTATTCCTCACCGAAACGCAAAGTCTGTCCTGTGTGCGGGCAAGTTTCTTACTCGGCGGCCGGAATTCACCCGCAATGTGCCGAAGTTCAAGCGGACGAAAAACGCCTCAAGAAGGCTAAGGGCAAGGCGTCAGAGAAAATCGTCACGCTCGAAGCGACGCCATCCGCGTGGCGTAAGCCATGTCCCAAATGCGGGACTCAAGTGCATGTCCGAAAAGCACAATGCGAATGTGGCCACAAGTTCGTCACTCAGAAAACCAAGTCTGGCATGACCGACGACTGAGCAACACTGATCGCACCTGAGAACAAGGCTTGTGATCGTGCGATCTCGTGGATCTGAGTCTGAAGTCTTTTCAACACCGATGAGCACTCAAACCGAGATCTGCGGCTGCTACGGCACGAATTTTGAAACACTGCAGGCAACTGACATAGCTACGTCCAATGCGACGTCATCTTTGCTACGCAAAGGAAGATTCAGACTGAATTCCAACTCGGTCACCGAACACCCTCGATTCGCGTCTAGCGACGGAATCGTTCGCAGCTTTGGGCGTGGCTCCGGGCAATAGAACCAAGAGCATGCACGATGTTCTCAGTGCAATTCAGTTTGCAACCGACTCGATGTTGGCGTCATTTGGTATTCGATATGTCATTGAAAACATCGCATAGGGAATGCATACAAACCTCTCGGCTTTCTTGACGCCTCTCACGGCGAGCTTGAGTCTCTTAGAATCTCGGTGCATGCAGCCACTTCGTTGAAGAAGTAACAGAGTGGTGAAACAATTGCGGACCCGTTGAATGGCGAGTTTTCTTGATTTGATCGTCCACGATTTCTGTTGCGAGGTGGGATGATGAAGCGAATGCGAACGACGATTTTGTTCTGCCTCGTTGTTTCTTTTTGGACGATCGGCGCGCCGGCGTTTGCCGCTCCGCTGGAACTGGCGATCAAAGCGGAAGTGCTCGACGAGGCAGCAACGCAAATGTGGCGGGACGGTGAGGTCGTCCCGGACAAGGTGAATCAACTTCAATCGGTGCTCGGCGTGACGAACGTCGTGCCGAACTACATTGGCTGGAATGCCGGGCGAGTCGCTGAAGAAGGGACGCCGTCTGAGTTCGTCTATCGAGTCGTCTTCAAACGCTCGGTTTCGATCGGATCGATCTTCTTGACTGGGACGATGCGCGAGTTGTTCGTGCTCAAGCCGGACGCCGCTGGGCCGGGTGACCCGCAGGATGCGAAACAATGGGTCAAGTTGGACCCGCTGTCACGACAGTCGGCAGGGGTGCTCTTCACGCTGCCGCTGAAGACCGAAACGCGAGCGATCTTGCTGCGTGAGAAGCGGGAGTCGGGAAACTCGACGGTGCATCTGCTGCGGCTCTTCAAAGAACGATTGCACAACCTCGTGCCGAGCGGCTTCGCGTACGCCGATCACGAATACACGCCCCCGAACACAAAGAACACATTCGCAGCCAGCCGGCTCGTCACGGGCATCGGCGAGTGGCGGAATGCGGGCAAGAACAACAATGGCTTTGTCGCATCGCCGCCAATCACGGACATCAATCCGGCGTGGTTCGTGATGTCGTGGGAGAATCCGCAGACGCTCAGCGGCATTTGGCTGCGCGACAATTTTGCCGCTTACGAACTGCAAACGTTCGTGGGCGACGACTCGGTCAACCCGCGCGCGGGAACGGCGAAGGAATGGAAGAAGGTCGTGGACCTCACCGAACAGCGCAGCGGCGGCCGCTGGATTCAATTCACGAAGCCGCTGACGACGCGCGGACTGCGCTGGCTGGTCACGAAGACCGAGCGACCGACCAACATCCCGTATGGCAGCGACGGCGGGCCGCAAGTGGCGGAGATCGCGGGACTGCATGTCTTCACCGACGTGGGGCACGTTTCCAACGTGCCTGGCACAGAGCACGTTGGAAACGTGCTCCACGAAAAGCCGCCGAAAGTAATCGCGTTTGATGTGCCCCGGTCACAAAGCGCGAAGGATCGGATCGTCACGATGGTCATCGACGGGCCGGAGGGACGTCGCGTGAAGAACTTGATCGCGCGGGAGACGCTCAAATCCGGTAAGCAAGAAACGGGTTGGAATCTGAAGGATGAGACCGGAGCATTGATTCCGCCGGGCAAATACTCGTGGAAGGCGATCAGTCATGAGCCGCTGCGATTGAGCTATGAAACAACGGTGTATCCCAACACGCTGATGCACGCGCCGGAGAATTCGCCGTGGCTCAATGGGCATCACGATTCGGGAGGCTGGCTGGCGGATCACACGCCGCCGGTCGGTTGTTGCACGGTCGGCGATCGGGTTTTCCTCTCGGCCTATGTCGCGGAGAGCGGCGTGTCGCTGATCGAGTGCGATCTGCAAGGGCGGAAGAAGTGGGGACATCACTCATTCGCCGCTTGGACGGGGCCGAGGTATCTCGCCAGCGACAACAAATCGGTCTTCGTCGGGGCACAGATTCTGAACACGACGACCGACGCGATCTGGACCGTCGATCTCGACTCGAAGGAAGTGAAACCGTTTCTGTCGCTGACGCCGACGTCGACTCGCAAGCGTGGACTCGAAGGGATCGCCGCGAAGCCGGGTGAGTTGGCGTTGTCGATACAAGCGAAAGAGAACTGGCTGGCGAACGCCGCCGCCGCCGAGGACGCCGATCCCGCAAGCTGCTTGCCGTTGTTCGGAGCGAAACGTCCGCCGCGCGCCGCTTATGAACTGGTTCCCGATCCGCGCGGCGATTTCCTGCGGCTGTTCCGACTGATTCAACATCCCTCCGGAGGCGAGACGCAGTTCTCGCTGACGTACCTGCAATCGCCGAAAGGACGGGGCTCGAAGCAGCACATCGTGCTGGCGTTCAACAAACCGATCGCGATCGGCAGCGTCGCCTTTCCCGTGCCGCAAACCGAGGAGTACCGCGTGCGGCTCAGCGTGTTGAAGCCGGCCGGAAAATATCCGCCGAACCCGGACAAAGACGCCGATTGGCAAGCGTTTGACGAACAGGGCTCGCAACCGTGGGACGTGATCCCCGCGCCGCCGAACACGCTGACTCGCGCGTTGCGAGTCACCTTCGCGAAAGGGGCCGCCGCCGAGAACGACGCGGTCGCGAAGTTGCTCGATGGTGAGAAAGAGGAAGACCCGCTCGGCGATGGTCCGAAGGGGACGTCACCGACGGAAGGGAAAGGGAACTCGGACGAATTGAAAAAGCTGGCCGGATTGACTGACGACAAGAACGGCTGGCTCGGACGCCTGGAAGGACTGAAGCTGCTGCGACGTCGTTTCGTCAGTCAGTTGCCGAAGGCGACCATCCGAGTGAACTCCGGAGAGGTCAACGAACTCGGCGAATGGGATGCGCAGCGAGATCGTCCGCTGACCGAATCCGATCCCGGCATCTTCGTGATGCAGTGGGACGAACCGGTCTCACTGCGCGGCCTCGCGATCAAAGAAATCGACGGGCAGTTCACGAAGGTGGATGTGCTCGATGAAGGGTTCGTGGTTGCCTCTTCAGACGGAGCGGAGTCTGGTAGCCGAAGTCGTGAGACTTCGGACCGAACTCTTACGAGTTCGGCTACGGCCCACGAGACCGACATCGCGGGCCGCACGGGTTGGACGGAAGTCGCGACTTACGAGCAACAGCGTCGCGACGTCGCGAACGGGTTCGGCGGTTTGGGTGTGATCAATCCGCAGGCCCGATACGTCGACGGGTACGTCGACTTCGGCCGCGAGATCAAGACGCGCGCGGTGCGGTTGCGAGTCGTCGCGCAATGGAAGGACAACGGACAATCGGCGTGTCTCGGAGTCCGCATCGATCGCGGTGGCGGACAGCTCGATGCGAAACGGTGTCATGTCTACGGCGTCGCGCCGGTGAGCTATGTCGGCGGCGAACCGCCGGTCGATTCGGCGGTGAATGATCGGATCGAAATCTATTCGGCGACTGACGCGAAGCTGCTCCGCGAAGTGCCGATCGCGCAGCCGAAAGAGATCGCGTATGCGCCGGACGGGAAGCTGTGGGCGATCAGCGGCAAGTCGGTGATCGAAGTCGCGAACGGGAGTAGCCGAACTCGTGAGAGTTCGGACGGAAGTCTCTCGAAATCCGACCGAAGTCTCACGACTTCGGCTACAGCGATTACCGATCTCATCATGCCGACCGATCTCGCGTTTGATCGGCACGGGAAGTTGTACGTCTTCGACAATGCGCCGGAACGGCATCACGTCCGCGTGTACGACGCGAGCAACGGCAAGCTGCTGCGAACAATCGGCACCGACGGCGGATTCAAGCCGGGTGCGTGGAACGCGACGCGTATGGGAGACGTCACGGCGATCGGCGTCGATCAGGAAGATCAGTTGTGGGTCGTCGAGAATCAGTACTGGCCGAAGCGGGTCTCCGTCTGGTCGATCGACGGGACGTTCAAAAAGGAACTGCTCGGCAACACGGCGTATGGGGGGGGCGGAGTTCTGGACCCGGAAGACAAGTCGCGGCTGTTTTACGGATCGCTCGAATTCGAGATCGACTGGAAGACGCGCCAGTCGCGGCTGAAGAACCTCACGACGCTCGACGGTTTCAACGCGGGCGAAATGCCGATCCGCACGAACGGGCGGATGTATGTCGTCACGCGACCGCTCTTCTCGGAGCGGTCGGTCGGAATCGTGTACCTCTACGAAACAGACAAGCTGAAACTAGCGGCGGCGATCGGTTTAGCGATCGACTTCGATCCGCTGAAGAAGCCGGAGATCTTGTCGAAGCTCGGCGCGCCGGACCTCACCAAGAAATGTTTTGTCTGGACTGATCGGTCGGGTGACGGCGAGGTCCAACCGGAAGAAGTGCGGCTGTTCGATCGTCCCAAGCACGTGCATGGCGTGTCGCTCTTCAATCGCGATCTGTCGGCTCAACAGCAGTCGTTCCGTTACACGGTCAAAGAGTTCTTGCCCAGCGGCGTGCCGGTGTATGAGGTCGAGGATTTGCTGACCCGCGCGCCGCGCGATTTGGCGGCGGTCGCTCAGCGTCGGCAAGACCCCGGTTTCGCGTCGCGGAATTTGGTCCGCTTCGATAACGGCAACTTTTTCCGGCTCGGCGATGAACCGTGGGTTCCGGAAGCCGCGCTGCGACCGGATGGGATACCCGCTTGGACGTACCCGTCGGAAGGGGCAAGCGTGCAGGCGCTCACGAACTGCGGGCCGTATCATCCGGGGCAAGTCGTCTCCGAATTCGGCATCATCGGACACGAGACCGCTCACACCGGAGACCTCGGCGAGTTCGTCGTGCTGCACGCGAATCACGGAGCGTGGGGGATCTGGACCGCCGACGGAATGCTCGTCGGGCCGATCTTCAAAGACCTGCGCACGGGGGCTCGCAGTTGGTCCATGAAGGAACACGCTCGCGGCCAGTCACTCGATGAACTGACGGCGGGACAAGAACACTTCGCGGGCTACTTCTGCCGCACGAAGGACAACAAGTACTACGTCGTCGCCGGCCACAATCACGTCAGCATCGCGGAGGTGTTCGGCCTCGAAACCGCTCGGCGGCAGTCGGGTGAGTTCGAAATCACGCCGTCCGACCTGCTCGAAGCCGAACGCTGGGAACAGCAACAACAGCAGCACGAAGTCTTCGCCCGCGCGCCGGTCATCGACTGCTACCGCGTGAAAGAGACGCCCATCATCGACGGCAAACTGACCGAATGGAAAACGCCCGACGCCCAGATGGGAACCGACGCCGACTTCCACATCGGCTACGACGACCAAACGCTGTACGTCGCGTATGCCGTGCGCGGACTCGGCCCACTGAAGAACTCCGGCCGCGAATTCGATCGCCTCTTCAAAACCGGCGCGTCGGTCGATCTGCAATTCGGCATCGATCCCGATGCGGATGAAACGCGGCAAGCTCCGGTCGAAGGTGACAAACGCGTGTTAATGACGTTCGCGAAGCTCAGCGCTGCGGCAGGTAGCCGAACTCGTGAGAGTTCGGATGCGTCGGACGGCGCGGATCGTTCAGACCGAAGTCTCACGACTTCGGCGACAAAGACGATGGCTACGAAAGCCGATCAACCAAAACCGATCGCCGTGCTGTTCGACGCGCTCGTCCCTGGCACTCCAGAAGACAAGCGCTGGCGAGTGGTCTCGCCGGTGGCGGAAGTCTTCTTCGATCGAGTCGCCCGCATCGAAGGTGTCAAACTCGCCGCCGAGAACCACGACAACGGCTACAACCTGGAAGCGGCGATCCCGCTGAAGGGACTCGGCCTGAGTCCCGCTCCGAACCTGCGGCTGAAGTTCGATTGGGGCGTGCTGAGCACCGATCAAGACGGCAACGTGGTGCTCCGCCGCCGGTATTGGTCCAATCAAGCGACCGGCATCGTCGCCGACGCACCGTCGGAAGCCCGGCTCACTCCGCACCTGTGGGGGCACATTCGCTTCCACGGCGATAGGAGTTCGGCGGAAGACAAGCTCAAAGACTTGGAACAGATCGCCGGCACCAAGAAGTCGAGCAAAGAGGTGAAGAAAGATGTCACCGACATTTTGGACGACCTGGATGAGAAGCCGGTCAAGAAGAAATGAACGGCAAGTTAAAACGTTCGGAGTTGATGTAGGCTGGCCGCCCTCGGCCGTCCTGCGGTTCGCGTGAGTTTTTCCCTCAAAGACAGGCAGCCGAGGGCGGCCATCTTACGCCGCGATTTCTCGTCTCCGTGTCAGTAGCGACACGCCGATCAGCACAGCGAAGCCCAGCGGGATCGTCACGATGCCCGGTTGGCTGAACGGGACGAACGCCTTCGCCGGATCAATGCCATACACGTCTTTGAACGTGTCGGCGCTGAGCAGAATCCACGACAGTGACGAGATCAGGCCGACGGTGATCGCCGCCGTGATCCCTTGCTTGGTGGTCCCCTTCCAGAAGATGAGCATGATTAGCGACGGCAGGTTGGCGGACGCGGCGACGGAGAACGCCCAGCCGACGAGATAGCTCACGTTCATTTTCTCGAACAGGATGCCCAGCACGATGGCGATGAGGCCGACCACCACGGAAGCGATTTTGGCGATGCGGATTTTTTGGTAGTCGGTCATTTCCATCTTCAGCAGTGTGCCGCAGATGTCGTGGGCAACGGCACCGCTGGCGGCGATGATCAGGCCGCTGACGGTCCCCAGCACAGTTGTAAAAGCGATCGCACTAATAATGGCGAACAGCCAGTTAGAAAAACTCTTGGCCAACAGTGGGGCGGCCATGTTGCTGTTGGTCACGTCCAAGGCCCCGCTGGTCATGGCTCCCAGGCCGATGTACAGCGTCAGCACGTAAAAGAACCCGATGCTGGCGATCCCCACGATCGTGCTCTTCCGAGCACTCGCCTGGTCCTTGACCGTGTAGTACCGGATGAGAATGTGCGGCAACGACGCCGTCCCCCCAAACAACGCCAGCATCAGCGACAGAAAGTTCAGCTTGTCCGTCAGCTTGTCGCTACGGATGCCTTTGAACGTCGGATGATTGCCGGGACGAAGAACGTCGCTTCCCGAAGTTTGTTTCGCGTAATAGACCGTCGTCTTCGAGCCGTCATCGTCAATCAGCGTTTCGTTTTGATAGAGCAACACTTCGCTCTGTTTCAGAACGCTGAGATATTCGATTGGACCGAGTGGCCCTGTCTTGTCAGGCGATGAGTCATTGACCGTGAGTCGGGTCAATCTTCCGACGGGTGTGATCTGCCTTTGCGAAACGAACAAGTCGACTTTCGAAAGATTGCGGCGTTCGGCCGGCGCTTCTTCGTCGTCGACGTCGAAGTCGATTGTCGGATCGCCAACGATGATCTTTCGACCGTCCGTCGTCGTGGTCACTGTTTGACAATGCGAAAGGTGAAACATGGCAGCGTGAGGAACGTCCTGTGGCGGCGATGCGGTGCAGTACGTGGTTTCGAAGATGTCAGGATCACTCGTTTTGAATCGCACGAACGGACGTCCCTTCCAACTTCCGGTGGGAGGAATTGCTTCGCCTCGCTCAACCAGTTTTTGATTGAGTTCTTCGACAGACGTTATTCCCACGATCCAGCCACCAGGAAGACCAGGAAGGTCGGAGCGTGGGGCTTCAAACCCGCGATTCAAGATCATCACGACGAGCACGGTGCTGAAGACGACCAGCAGTGAGCCTTTGATGAATTGGACGTAGGTGGTGCTGACCATTCCGGCGGTGGTGACGATCAGGATCACGACGGCTCCGACCGTGATGACTCCCGTGGCGTGGGAAAAGCCGAGCAGCGGTTTGATCAGCGCTCCGGCTCCGACCATCTGCGGGATCAAGTAAAAAATGCTCACCGCCAGCGTGCTGATCGCCGCCGAGATCTTGATCCCCCGCGACTGAAACCGGCTGTCGAGCGCATCGGCAAACGTGAACTTCCCCATCCGCTTGAGCGGCTCGGCCACCACGAACAACGCCACAATCCAACCCGCCAAATACCCGATCGAATACAGAAATCCGTCGTACCCATAAAACGCAATCATCCCGCAAATGCCCAGAAAGCTCGCCGCCGAGAGATAGTCCCCCGCGAACGCGATCCCGTTCACAAACCAATGAATCCCGCCGCCGGCTGCGAAGTACCCGGACGCCGATTTGGCGCGTCTTCCCAGATAGAAGCTGAGCCCAAGCGTGATGCCGACAAAGATGGCGAAGATGGCGACGGCGAGAGTCGAGCGTTCGTAGATCATGCTTCCTCGTAGCACAAGCATCTTGCTTGTGTCTGAATGCCTTCAGGCAGTTGTCGTGTGATTGTGATTTGTGTTCGTCGAATGGGACTGTCGGGTGGTGAGTTGCAAGCTGGAAGCTTGCACTAAGTTGGGTTCCAGTTACTTGAATTCATCCAACGCCTCTTCCAGTTGCGGACGCACACCCAACTCATCTGCCCAATGCCGCAGGTATTGCTCATCAAGCTGGCCTTGAACGAGCAGAATATCTTGAACGTCGCCAATATCGCGCGGTCGGCTCGCTAAGAGTTTTAACAGGATGATGTCTTCGGCAGAGGCAATCCAAGTAGAAATACCTTCGATGTTGGCCTCAATCCGACGTTGCATGAGCGCGTCTTGGAACTGACATTCCGCCAAGAACAAATCAATGTCGATCGTTTTTCCTTGAACCCACTGCCGTGCTCTGACTAACGCTAAGCCAGCGACTTGATCGACCCAGCCCGTAACAAATTCTTGTGGAACGTCGTAGCCCAGATCGTTCACGACATCGAAGAACTCTGGCAAACGCGAACGATCGACCGTGATCGTGAAATCCAAATCGTGAGTAGGCCGCGGAATCCCATGCACACCAACGGCAATTCCACCAATGAGGGCATACGGGATACTCAATCGCTCGAACACACTCACGAAATCGCGTAACGGATCATGCAGATCGTCGAGGTTCATGATTTGCGAGTCCTCGCCATTCCTTCCAACATCCGGTGATTGCGCTCGTCGTTTTGCCGATGAAGGACTTCAAACCTCCTGGCAACGATTTCTGGTGGTCCCTCCAGCAGTCGGGGAGTGTTCTCTCGCGTCATCTCCAGCGTGATTTTCAGCCGCTCGGATGGCGTCATCTTGCGATAGGCTTCGAGCGTTTCGGGATGCAGCATGACGTGATCTCGTGGAGATGGTAATTGCTCGGTCGAGCATTTGGTTTTGAACCGGAGCGGGAACAACCAAGTGTATGGCAAACTGGGAAGTGGCAAGCTGGCAGCTTGCACTACGAGCGTTCGCGACACAACCACGCGTAGAGCAAGGCCATGAGTAACGCCCCGCCAATCAAGGTGAAGCCGTACCAGATAGCGAGATTCACGCCGCCAAATGTGATCTCCATCACCTTCGGAGCGAACGCATTCAGCAGAACGAAACCGGCGTAAAACGCGCAGTACACGCCGAACAGCCAGAGGCTGATCTTCAGTCGTCGAGCGACCTCGACCGGGTCTTCGACTTCTTGAGGATGAGCGGAGCCGTGATCAAAGCCTGCCATATTGTTTCCCCTGAAAGTAACCAGACAGGTGAGCCGGGCGGCGTTAGCCCCCGGATGATTTGATGAAGCTGTCCGGGGGCTGACGCCCAATGGTACTTAAATTAGGTGAGCGGCGAGGCGCTAGCCGCCGGTTCTTCGTGGATTCCGACCGGCGGCTAGCGCCTTGCCGCTCACAGGTCCGGTAATGTAAGTACCATTGGGCTGACGCCACTCGGCTCACC
>JAPLNX010000424.1 GCA_026400935.1 Planctomycetia bacterium
CACTTACCAAAAAGGAACCGGTACCGGAGTCATGCAACCGGGGCGCGACCACTGGCCGCAGGCCATGTCGCTCTTGGTCTCTGGCGGCGGTTTGCGAACCGGGCAAGTCATCGGTTCGACGAATTCCCTCGGTGAGCATCCGCAAGACCGCCCCCTTTCTCCGAACGATCTTTGGGCGACCGCTTATCGCCATCTGGGAATCGACACCGAGCATTCCTTCCCCGACCACTCGGGCCGCCCAATGCCGATTCTGACTGACGGTGAGCCCATTCGCGAACTGTTGTGATTTGTGAGCTGACCTGAGACTGACAAACATGAAAATGAAATCTATCCAGTCGCAGAAATGTGTCCCGCCGAATAGCAGTCGGTTTGCGAGGTCAGTAGTAGATCAAACAGCGTACAAGGAACAGCCATGAAACGGGGCATGACTGTTCTGATTGCGATGCTGCTGTGCTCGCTGACCACGCTGCACGCCGCCGATCAGGTGCTTTCGGGTACGGCATCGCTGACCATTGAGAAACCTCTGGATGAGGTCATGGTGGCGGGCTTCAACCGATTCTGTTTGCGGGAGTTGGCGGCCTCGAGGGAGAGGCGTGGAGATCGTTGGTATCGTGATATCTCCAGCGCTCAGGCTTACTCCGCCAACGTTGCTGGCAATCGCGAACGATTTCGAGCGGCGATCGGAGCGGTCGATCCGCGGTTGACGGCCGCCCCGTCGATTCAGCATGGCTTTGAATTCGTTTCGTTGCTGGACCGATCATCGGTCGTCGCGCGGAATCATCTGGTGACCGTGCATGCCGTCCGCTGGCCGGTCTTGGAAGGCGTGGCTGCGGAGGGTCTGTTGTTGGTGCCCGAGAACTTGCGTGCGGGAGTCGTCGCGCTTCCGGATGCGGACTGGACACCGGAGATGTTCTGCGGCGTCAGCGATGGCTTGCCCGAGTCGGTGCAGTTCGTGCGACGGTTGGCCGAGGCGGGTTGTTTGGTTGTCATCCCGGCTCTGATCAGTCGCAGCGACGAGTTTTCCGGAAGCCCGCACGTCTCCTACACGAATCAGCCGCATCGCGAGTTTATCTATCGGCAAGCCTTTGAAGTCGGTCGGCACGTTATCGGCTACGAAGTGCAGAAGGTGCTCGCTGCCATCGATTTGATTGAGCAATATGCACAGCGGCAAGTCCGTGAAAAAAATGGCGAGCGGGGCGGCGTCAGCCCCCCTGTGGTCAGCGGCCATCGTGATCACCGGGGGGCTGACGCCGATTCGTTTCCGATCGGTGTCGCTGGTGTTGGCGAAGGAGCGTTGCTGGCGCTGTACTCGGCGGCGATCGACTCGCGCCTTCAGGCCAGCTTGGTCTGCGGGTACTTCCAGGAGCGGGAAGGGATCTGGCAGGAACCGATCTACCGCAACGTGTGGGGACTCTTGACGGAGTTCGGCGATGCAGAGTTGGCCGGTCTAATCGCGCCGCGGCGGCTGGTGATCGAAGCCTGCCGCGCCGTCGAAGTCGCTGGACCGCCCGCCGTTCGCGAGGGACGCCGGGCCAGCGCGGCACCCGGTCGGATCGTCAACAATCGGCTCGCGTCGGTGCGAGCGGAGTTCGAGCGGGCCGCAGCGATCTACCAATCACTGGGTCGGAAACAGGAACTCGTGCTGGCCGTCAGTGGTGCCGACGCGAATGGTGTCGCCGGAACGGAGGAGGCTTTGCGAGCCTTCGCCGCTGGTCTGGAAATCGAGATTGAACTCGATGCGAAACCGGCAGCGTGGCAACGGGACGTTTCGCAGATCGAGCAGCCCCAGCAGGCTCTTCACGCTGCGGCTGCTCGTGAGAAACGACAGTTCCACGAGTTGCAGGTTCATGTACAGGGCGTGCTCCGCCGGAGCGCTCAAGTGCGCGACGCAAAATGGATACGAAATCCGACGTCGGCGAACGAATGGGAGCGAGCGTGTCAGCCGCTGCGCGACTGGGTGCATGATGAAATGATAGGCCGCCTGCCGCCGGGAAAGCTTCCCGCTAACGCCCGGACACGACGGGTTCTTGAGACCGGCGAATACGTCGGCTACGAAGTCGTGCTAGATGTCGTGGATGACGTGATCGCCTCCGGAATCCTGCTGCTGCCGAAAAAATTATCGGCTGGTGAAAAGCGTCCGCTGGTCGTGTGCCAACACGGACTCGAGGGAACGGCGATGGACACGATCACTCGCGACCCGAAGCCTTTCACCTATTACAAGGCGTTTGCCGAGGAACTCGTCAAACGCGGCTTCGTGGTCTACTCGCCGCAGAATCCGTATCGCGGCGGCGACCGCTTTCGCTCGTTGCAGCGCCTGTCGAATCCGCTCAAGCGGTCGCTCTTCAGTTACATCATTGCGCAGCACGAGCAGACGTTGGACTGGTTGGCGACGCTGCCGCAGGTGGATTCGACGCGGATGGCGTTTTACGGCTTGTCCTACGGAGGCAAGACGGCGATGCGCGTGCCGCCGCTGGTCGATCGGTATTGCCTATCGATCTGCTCGGGAGACTTCACCGATTGGCCGCGGACGATTGCCTCCAACGAGGATCGCTTCAGCTATCTCTTCACAAGTGAGTACGAAATGCCGGAGTGGAACCTGGCTCACGTGGCGAGCTACGCCGAACTGGCGATGCTGATGGCCCCGCGCCCGTTCATGGTCGAAGCGGGGCATCGCGACGGCGGCCAACCGACGGAATTGGTCGCCGGTGAGTTTGGAAAAGTCCGCCGCCATTATGACCAGCTCAAAATCAGCGACCGGACGGAGATTGAGTTCTTCGACGGCCCACACACGATTCACGGCCAGAACACATTCGACTTCCTGCACCGGCATCTGAAGTGGCCAGCACCCCGATAGGAGAGAGGCAACGATGATGTTGTTCCGACTGACGCTCGCTGCATTTGCGATATTCTCGTTCATTGGAAGCGCCAACGCCGATGAATTCTCCGTAGCCAACATTGCCATCGCGAATCGAAAGTCACTGCCGACTGACAAACTCGTCGCCGAGCGAATCCCGTTGGGCGAACCGGACGACTACAAGCCCTGCATCGCGAGGTTGCCCGGCGGCGAACTGCTGCTGACCGCGTTTCATCAGCACAAGCGCGACGGCAACAAGGTCATGGAGCAGACTCTGCTGTTTCGCTCGCCGGATGGTGGTCGCACCTGGACCGGCCCGCAGCGGCTCGACTTACTCGGTCGCGAACCGTATCTGACGGTGCTCAAGAACGGCACGGTCTTCATCACCGGTCACTTGCTCGCGCAGGACGTGCGCAACGAATGGGGCTACACGACCGGCTTCCTGCATCGCTCGACGGACGGTGGCCGAACTTGGCAATCGACGCGAGTCGAATCGGAGCAGGTCAAACCGAAGGCCAGCAATCACACGACCCGCAATGTGTTGGAACTGTCCGACGGTTCGCTGCTGCTGGGCATCGACTACGACGGAGGCGGCGGACCGTATTTCGTCTGGCGATCAACCGATGGCGGCCAAACCTGGGATAAGTCACAGAAGTGCGAGCCGAAAGACTTCAAGAGCCAGTACGGTTTCTTCGGCGGCGAGACGTGGCTGTGGCAGGCGCGATCCGGAAAGATATGGGCGCTGGTTCGCGTCGATAGCAACGAACTGCCGATCAAGGACCGCCCGATCAAAGCAGGCAACGATCAAGCCGACCACTTCATCTTGTTTTCGTCAGCCGACGGCGGACAAACATTCGACCGCATCCGTGACTTCGGCGACTACGGCGAGATGTACATGTCGCTCTTGCGGCTGCAAGACAAGCTGCTGCTGCTGACGTTCACGGTTCGCGATCTCAAACCACCGCTCGGCGTGCGAGCCATCGTCGGCACCGAGACCGACGACGGGTTTGAATTCGACTTCGCTCACGATCGGATCATGCTGGATACGAGGACTCCTGTCGGGACGCCGCAAGGTGGCGGCTTCGGGCCCACGGTGCAGCTTGACGATGGTACGCTGGTCACGTCTTATTCGTATCGCGGTGAAGACGGAAAGTCGCACTTGGAAGTTGCCTGTTGGGAGTTGCACAAATCGCAGTGACAGGCGGGCGCCTTCGGCTGGGCGGTAAACTGACGCAGGAACAGGAAAAACGGGTATGGGATTTATCCTGGTGCGATGCCGCGCGCCTGGCGGTTCACGATAACACCTAACCCGGGACCGTGGGGAATGTTGACGTGGGCGGGTGTTGTGATCAGCGGCGTTTCAATTGCTCGCTCGGTATGGAACATCGCACCGATGATGTCCGCCGCGTAACGTTCCACACAGATGTTGGAGATCGCGGCGCACGCATGAGCCATCGCCGCCGAACCAACGTCCCACTCCAGATTGCTGCCGATTGCGCAATGGACTCCAGCGGCCTCGGCCAAAGCAGCGATCGTCAAGGTGTTGAGCAGCCCGCCATTCTTGCCAGGGTAGACGCTGATAATGTCTGCGGCTCTCAGCTGAATACAGCGGACAGCGTCCTGAACCGTAAACACCGATTCGTCGGCCATCACCGGCAGACGGGTTCTCCTGCGCACTTCCGCCAGCCCCTCCAGATCCAGTCGGTGGACTGGCTGTTCGACGAACAAGACTCCGTATTCTTCGAGGTAGGGTGCCGCAAGGATGGCGTCATTCACCGACCAACCACCATTGGCATCCACCGTGATACGAACGTCTGGTCCGATGGCTTCGCGGACGAGCCGAAGCCGCTCGATGTCATATTCCAGCGGATCGTGACCAACTTTCAGCTTAATCGTGCGAAAGCCCTCCTGAACCATTCGCCGCGAGACATCCGCGGACTCGACGGGGCCGACGGGCATGACAGCGAACCGCAATGGCAGAAGTCCAGCGCGAACCGCCCCGCCCAGGAGCTGATACACCGGTGTGCCGAGTGACTTTCCAAGAATGTCGAACAGCGCCATCTCCAGACCCGCTTTGGCGAACGGGTTCGCGAATGTCTTCGCCAGCCGATCCATGCAGTGGCGAATCCGGCGCGGATCCTCGCCAATCAACCGGGGAGCTAAGTGCTGGTCGATCAGCGTTTTGGCACCCAAGCTTGTCTCGCCGCTCCAGTCGGGCGAAGCGGTCACTTCTCCGACCCCTTCGATCTCTGCGTCGGTGTGAATGAAGACCATCAGCAGGTGCGACTGGAAGCGAAAGCCTTTGGTGTTTTCCACCTTTCCCACGCGTCGGTCTACAGGGACGGTGACCGGGACAGTCTCAATTCTAGTGATCTTCATTATTGAGCTTCCTCAAGAAGCACGTGTCTACGACTGTTGGTGAAACTCAATCATGGCCGCTGCCAGGGTCTCGACGACAGCGTCCATCCAGATGCGACCACACTTGCCGTCGGCGCGATCCGGGCTGTCTGTGTAGCCATCAATTTTCTACCATGATCCGGAGTGCTCCGCCCGATAGGGACGCACGAAGCCGCGCGGATCGGTCGACGTAACCGAGTCGCGGTGCGGGAGCGGCTCATGCACGAGGTCCGGCCGGAGTGCGAGTATGTTTGAGGTTTCAAACTTCCCAGCGTGCCCTGGAAAACGACAATCGATGTGTGCATCAAGTGCGATCAGAGCGTCCCAGGCGACAGTCCAATACGAGGCCGCTGCGATGCTGACCGGGTATTTCAGAGCCAGATCGCGGGCGACCAGTTGCAAGAGTTCATGGTTGCCTCCATGACCATTGACCAGAAACAAGCGGCGGAATCCGCTTTGAATGAGCGATTCCGTCAGTTCGCACACAATCCGATAGTAGGCTTCGGTCCCAAGCGACATCGTGCCCCCGAATGGCACATGGTGATGTGATGACCCAAACGGAAGTGTGGGAGCAACCACGATTGGAATCGATGGCGCAGCGCGTTCGGCTGCTTGCCGCGTCAGATGCTCGATCGTGAGGGTATCGGTGCCGACCGGCAAATGTGGGCCGTGCTGCTCAATGGCCCCCAGTGGCCAGACGAGGAGAGCACCAGCCGCTGCTGCCGAATTCGCTTCAGTGCGAGTCATTTCTTCCAGAAGCAAACGAGTGGTCATGGTTTGGCCTTCTGATCGAAGGATAGTGTTTTTGCAGGACAAGATGCCGTTGACCACCCAACCGCAGGTGTCGGCCAGATGACGAGGGGGGTAAACACTTCTCCAAACCGTTTTAGGATTGGCTCTTCGCCAGGTAGCGTGTCACGACATTCGATGTAATCCGCGAGACGGCATCGTCCACCAGGAGGCATGGGACCCAGGTGATCGATCCTACCGAGAACACCGCCCCGCCTGTCGGTGTCTGGTAACACACGATTTCAGCGCCTCCGTCGTCGCGGTTTGTGCCCTTGGCGAGCAGTTCCGTACCTGGTGGAGAGTGCGGACTGCGTTTGTCGGTCTCATGCCCGGATGCGCCGCCTGGGACTCGTTCCTGCAGACTTTTCTCGCCAAACAGATCGCCGTTGTTTAATCCGGTTCCTGCAAAGCCCCAGTGATCGGCGTTGAACACTCGATACGGCGCAGCGGTCATGATGCCTGTTTCCGTGCAGACAACTCCCAGCAGATTCGCCTCGGACTCCAGCGTGCGGGCCATCCGACTGTCAAAGTAAAAGTCTGGGTTCTTCGGGTCAGGCATCCCCAGTTCACTGCCTGTCGCCGGAGCAAGATGCGTCTTAAAACGGAGTGCCTCTTCGCCGAGAAACTCAACTTCGCAATTCAGGCCATTCCCTCCGAGATAGATCAGTTTTCCGCCGCGCTGCCAGACCCAGTCTTTGACACGCAGATACATTTTACGGGACCAGTATTCGGGATGCACGCTGATCATCAGGATGGTGTACTGGTCCAGATCCAACTCGTCATTGTGGAGCTGCAATTCCGAGTAATAGTCGTATTGAAAGCCCTCCCGTTCGAGCCAGCCGAGCAGTCGCCATTCGGCCGGGGCCATGCCGCACGGCAGTCGACCGGCAATCGGATCGGTCACTTCCTCATTCTCGCGAACGACATTTCCCAGCTCGGGTCGTTCAAACGACAGTGGCAGATACTCGTCGTCTGGGAATCCCCACACGTTAAACGAGCCAGCACCGGTGTAGCGAATCAGATCCTGCCGAGCATTCACGACGGGCGTATCGGGCAGGCGATTCGCATTGATGTAGTTACTGCGGCCTCCGAAGTTGTTATAGGCCAGCCAAGTGTTGGTTGAGGCCAGCACGGCGATCTGAGCCTGGGGCTTTGCGGGGGCGACGATCCAGGGAAACGAGAAGAACGTCCCGGTCTGCTCCCCCTTGGCATGGAGGTAGTACAGTCCGGATCGTTCCGGGCCGACGACGAACTGCGTGTGATGTGCGTTATTGCCGTAACCGACACGGTTCCAACCGACACCAGTTGGGGTGAAATCTCCGTCCGGAAGAATCTGCATGACTGCTCGCGGACCGTGTTCGTCAAACCAGCCTACCAGCTTCACGAACTCCCGCTTCCAACCGTAACGCCAGAGACTCAGTCGATACGGTTCAGTCGAGTGGACGCGAAACTCGGAACGGCCGCCAGATTTTGCGGCTCGCGGCCAGACGTATCCGAGCAAACCATCCGTGAGCAGACGAAAATGATGTGGGCGATCTGCATCGACCGTCATCCATGAGTGTTTCGATCCATAGCCCTGCTTGACCAGTGTGACTTCATACTCTCCGGGATCCAAATCCGCCTCGACCGCGCCTCGAGGTGTCGATCGGACGATGGCACGAGTCTTCCCGCCGGACCGAAACTCCAACAATACATCAGCTAGCGCCAGATAGCGTTCATCACTCACATAACCAATCAGCATGTCAATGTCCTTTCAGTGAGCACTGTAACAATTCACGCGCCGCTTGTTCGATGGCTTGCTCGTCGGTCGACGAGACGGGCGACCAGAACGGAGTGATGGGGCCGGTGTCAGCGATTCCGGCGAGCCTGACGGCGGCGTGCAGCACGCGTACCGGACTGATCTTGTCACGCAGCGACTCCAGCGGGGCGAATTGCTGGCGGATATGCTCGGCGGTCGCGAAATCTTGCTGCTTAATCGCCTGCAACAGGGCTGTGGACAGGGCGGGGGCTACGCAGACACAGCCCGCAGTGAAACCCTTCAAGCCGAAATCCCGCATGTGGATGAGAGCGGGTTGCTCGCCCATGCCACTGACGATGCGCTCGGTGCCGACCGCGTTGATTAAGTTCCGGAGGTAAGGGTCCTGCGAAGGATCCTTGCGCACGACGGCATACTTGATCCACGAAAGGAGCCCGTCACTCATCAACTGCTGGACGGTCTCAACGTCGACCATGCCATCGTGCTTGATATACAGCACGATGGGACGGCCGAGGCGATCCACAAACCGGCGGATCCCGGTCGCCAGTCCCAGCGGGGTCATCGCCTCGCTGGACGGTAACAGCATGACGGTGGGAAAGGAGTAGTTGCGCAGGATGTTCGCCTGATCCATCATCATGCCGTAGTGCGGGCCGACCGACGGCACAACGATTGTCTGGCGGGAGACCGTACCGACCAGCATGTCCAACAGAGCGGCGTACTCGCTTAGCGCGACGTGGGCGAGTGCCGCATTGCCACCGTAGAGCAAAGTGGAGACCCCGCCAGCTTCCAACTGTTTGATGATGCGGGCGTTCTCGATTTCGTTCCAGCAGTAGTCGCTGTCACGTGCGACCGGAGGAACGGCAATGACCGAGGCGGCCAACGATTCCGGCGTCATCAGTTGCGTATTCATAGGAACCTTTCACATCAAAAAAAGGGCAGCTCAAAGGGGCGAAGGGGGGACGCGTGTCAGGGATTCTTGCGAACGAGCCGCCAGACATCCGGCTCCATGTTATTGCCAGCGATCATCCACAGAGCCCCATCGTGAACGATCAGGCTGGCCGCATGGCGGGGCTTCCAGGGAGTGTTAGGGATTTCTTTCCAGTTGACTCCGTCGGTAGAGTGCCACACATCCTTGCGATTGCCCCCTTCGACGTGATAGCCCTCCATCACCCACAGTCTTCCGTCCCACGCAGCCACATCGTGGTACTGACGTGGATGCCAGGGAGCCTTCTTAGTGTGCTCGGTCCAATGGATACCGTCAGCCGAACTCCAAACGTCGTTGTGGAATTTACGTTGAGGTATCTTCGGAGTGTCGTACGTCCCGCCGCCGAGAACCCAGATTCGACCGTTCATGACGGCGCTTCCGCCAATCATTCCGCGCGGAGACCAACAAGGTTCTTGTGGTGTAACCTCCTGCCATTCGACTCCGTCCGTTGAGGTCCAGGCGTCGCGGTAAAACTTTTCCTCTCCTCCTGCAAAGGCAGGCATCGACTGACCACCGATCACCCACAACTTGTCGTTATGCACGACCGTGTAATGCAGCACGCGCGAGCTCCAAGGGACATCTTTCCCTTTGTTGACGTAGCTCCAGATCTTCCCATCAACCGAGCTCCAGACGTCATTCTGGTAGTGCCTCTGGTTGCAGTCCCCACCAATGATCCACATCTTGTCCTTGTAGACTGCGTAGCCTGCGGTGTGACGCCCTTCCCAGTCGGAGGCCCGATCGAACGAGCTGTCCTTAAAGGTGTTGGGCTTCACGAGCGACCAGTTCGCTCCGTCCTTGGACGACCAGACGTCGTTATTACAGATCATGGGGAAGACCGCCCGATTTCCCGGGTTCCAGCCACCAAGCAGCCAAAGTTCACCCTGGTAACTAAGAATGCCCGCACCATCCCGCCCCACCCAAGGGGCGTTCATGGTCACGAGCTTCCACTCGTATTCCGGCTCATCGGCAGCGTCGGCGGAGCCCAAGGGCAGCAGCGCCACGTACAACAGCAGAGTGATGCCCAAAACCAATCGTGAATTCATCAACATGATTGCTCCTCTGGCAGGTCAAGGTAGTGAGTAGAAGTCCGTAGCGGGTCGGAACATCGAGTTACACATACTCGGGCAGGAACCGTTTCCAGTTCTCATAAATGATGTTGTGAATCATCTCGTCCGGGATCTTTGGAAAATTGGTACCGCGGACGATGTCATTCACTTTGTGCTGACCGGCAATCACCTGTGCCGGAGTCGCCGAAGGGAAGTCGGAACCGAAAATGAGTTTGTGTTCCACTCCATATTCCCTGGCCGTCATGAATGCCTGGTAATGCCGAAGCGGACGATAGTGCAGAGCGGAAATGTTCGCGTACAGATTCGGGTGCTTGCGGATCAGCACGACACATTCAGTTTCCCAGGGATGTCCCATGTGGGCGATGACGATCCTCAGGTCCGGGCAAGCCACGGCGATATCCTCCAGTTGAATCGGGTTGGCGTATTTCAGCGGTCCTGGTCGGACGAACGATGTCCCCTGATGGATGTTGACTGGGATACCCAGCGACTCGGCCTTCTTGAACAACGGCAGGTGTTTCGGATCCTGGGGATCCCAGTTTTGATAAATCGGCGAACACTTCAAACCGCGCAGTCCCAGGTTGTTGACATAGTGGTCTAGTTGCTCGACACAGTCTGCATCGTTGGGATCGACCGAGCACCAGCCGATGAAACGGTTAGAGTGCTCATGGACAAACTTGGCGATCAGTTCCTGGTCAGCGTTGATGCCACAGAATGGTGCCTTGATGCCAAACACAATCACCTTGTCCGCTTCGGCTGTGGCGTTCAGAAGCTGTTCTGGCCGAGAATCAAATGCGTTGGCTTGCGAAGTGTCGCTGCCCGCAAAATAGACGTCCGGTGAGAGTTTCATCTTCGCACGCTTGGCCTCCCACGCGAACTCAACGAATTCATCAGAAAGATGTTCCGGGTACCACATCAGGTTGGTATGGGTATCAAACAGCATGTGTGACTCCTGAGGTTTCGAGAGTTCGGTTGGGATCAACGGCCAGCCAGCAGGCCGCCGCCAAAAGGTAGAATCCGGCGTGCAGCCAGAAAACACGGTTCCAGTCGCCATCCGTTGCCCTGGTGAAGTCGATCAACTTTCCAACGAGGGGCGAGACCAGAACGCCTCCCAAGGCAGAGAAACTGTTCATGACGCCCATGACGACGGCCGTATTGCGACCGCCAATGTCCATGACAGCCACCCATGGAGCTGCGCTGGCCAAGCCCGAGAACAGGGCCGCCACCGTCAACCAGGCCGCCGTGGCTGCCGCCGAATCCGTGTCGCCCGCGATTGCGGTGAACACTCCCGCCAGAACCAGCATCGCCGCAGCGAGCCCCGATCGACTGTAGAACTTGCTCCCGGTCAAGCGATACACGCGGTCGACGAGCACTCCTCCCAGCATCGTTCCGCCAATGAACGTGACGAGAGACCAGGTAACCAGAGCACCTGCCTCTTGCGGTGGAACCCCGTGGATGTATTCGAGAAGCGCGGGGAGAAATGTCACCGTCAAGTTGTAAGCGGACGCCTTCAGCAGCGCCTGCACCGAGAGTCCCCACATGCCAGATCTGGACAAGAGTCGAAGAACATTCTGCATTCTCGACTCGCTTCCGGCTGCGGGGACACTCGCAGTCTGGAGCTCAATTTTCGCACAGAGATCATTGGTATCCGCGCGCGTCTGGAAAGTGGCCAACCCTGCCCACGACTCGCTCGGTGATTCCTCATCGACGCGACGCAGCCAGCGGACCTGCTGAGGAGTGGAGCGAAACACGAAGGCAAACACGACCGCCCAGAGGACACCTAACGTCGAATAGCCGACGATGATGCTCCGCCACGGAAAGTCCCGCAGCAACCAAGAGGTCAAGGATAAGCTGGCAATACTGCCCACCGACATGGCGACGACCATCACAGCACTGGCAACCCCGCGCCCCGCGTCAGCGATCCAGTCTCGCACCACCAGCGCTTGATTAGGCACGAGACCCGCCTGAGCCAGCCCGAACAGAAACCGAATGACCAGCAGTCCGGCAAACGTCGACATGAAAGCCGTCGCAAAGGTTGTCAACGACCAGAGGACAGCCATGAACGGCAGGGCCAGCCGTACCCCCAGCTTCTGCCCCATCCACCCGCCTGGTACCTGAAGGATCATGTAACCCAGCGAAAACGCGCCGTAGAGCAACCCGAATTGCTCGTTGTCAATTCCGAGTTCCTTCTGGATTGTCGTGTTGGCGACAGCCAGCGAGTGCCGCGTCAGATAGGCAAGGAATGACGCCATCGCCAGCAGCAACAACACGCCCGATCGCGCCCACCACAATCGAGAGTCGTTCAGCGGAGATGTCATGCTGCATGCCTTGTCGAACATCGAGTTCAGCGACGGTACCGCTCGACGTACCGCCGTTCAATCTTGGCCCCTACGGTTCCGCTGCCGTAGTAGCCGATTGACAACCGACCCACATGGGTAAGCAGGTCGTATGCGTCCCAACGGTTCCACGCATAATCCGCTTCCATCCAGAGAATCAGTCGCGCGTACGCTTCGGCGATCGCCCGTTCCAGCGTGCCGTGAGTGGCGACGCACATGAGAAACTCGGCGTGAGAGATGCGGATCCCAGACAAGTGTGGCCGACGAATCAACTTGACAGTCACCGTCGAATAAGCCGCCATCTCCAACCCGGTCGCCGACAATTCGCCATGTCCCATCGCCGCGTGAGCATCTCCGAGGTAAAGATACCCTCCGGGCACTTTGACGGGCAGAAAGATCGTGCTTCCCGGACACACCTCGACCAGATCGAGATTGCCGCCGTGGGGACCAGCAGGGCCCGTGGTCGGTACTCCCCAGTCGGGAGCCGTGCCAATGCAGCCCAGCATCGGCTGATAGGGAATGAAGATGTTGTCCTTCCACGCGATCTGCCCGTCGCGAATCGGACAGACATGCGCCCCGTGCGGGACATCATTGCCTAGCCATTCGCCGAGTTGTTTCGGGGCACCTGTGTAGGTTGCGCACTGGCCGTCCCGGGGTTCGATTTGTTCAATCGTCACCGCCAGTTCATCTCCAGGTTCGACACCCTCTACAACAATGGGACCGGCCACGGGATTGCTAAATGGCATTGCCGTCTTGTCGCGACGGTCACCCTGTCGGCGAATCTGGCCCGACAACGCGTCTTCCGATTCCACTCGAATCGTCTCTCCGGAAACGATGCGACACCGAGGCTCGACGGCCCGGCTGAATTCATAGATCAGCGGTTGGGCAGAGATATTTTGCAACGGAGAGACCCCTTCGTCCTTTATATTGTTTAGCCAGCCGCCATGATTGATGTGGGATATTCTTTTTCAGGGCGACGTGCAAGCCAGTGCAAATCGGGGGAATTGAGATGCCAACGAAGCGACTCGTGACGAAATCGACTCTCGCAATCGTCGTCATTCTCGGTGTATCGGTCACCGGTTTGCCGTCCGAACCGATGGATTACTTGCGTGACATCAAGCCGCTCTTGAAGGCGCGGTGTTATGCGTGTCATGGGGCGCTCAAGCAAGAAGCCGGATTGCGGTTAGATACGGGTCGCTTCATGCGGCAAGGTGGTGACAGCGGGGCGGTGGTCATCCCCGATAAGCCTGAACAAAGTCGGCTGATCGAGCGTGTTTCCGACAAGGATGCGAAGAGCCGGATGCCGCCGGAAGGGGAACCGCTCACGGCCGCACAGACCGAACTGTTGCGAGCATGGATCGCTGACGGAGCAAAGTCGCCGGATGGCGAACAGGCGGAAGCCGACCCACGCTCGCATTGGGCCTTTCAGCAACCCGTCCGACCTGTTGTGCCAAGAGTTGCCGAGTCGAACAGAAAGCAAAATCCAATTGATGCGTTTGTGGAGGCGGAGCTCGCGCGGCACGGTTTGACGCCGCAACCAGACGCCGCGAAATCGGTGTTGTTGCGGCGTGTGTTTCTCGATCTGATCGGCCTGCCGCCGACGCGAGCGGAGTTGCAGGCGTTTCTCGCCGATGATTCTCCGGCGGCTTACGACGCGGTCGTCGATCGGTTGTTACTCGATCCGCGTCATGGCGAGCGTTGGGCTCGGCATTGGATGGACATCTGGCGTTACAGCGATTGGTACGGTCGCCGGTATGTCCCCGATGTGTGGAACAGTGCTCCACAGGTTTGGCGTTGGCGCGATTGGATCGTGCGGTCACTCAATGATGATCACGGCTACGATCGGATGTTGCGGGAGATGCTCGCTGCCGATGAGATCGCCCCTGAAGACGACAACGCGGCGGTCGCAACCGGTTATCTGATCCGGAACTGGTACGCGCTAAATCCGAACGACTGGATGCGAAACACGGTCGAGCACACCGGCAAGGCATTTCTCGGTCTGACTTTCAATTGTGCTCACTGCCACGATCACAAGTACGACCCGATCACGCAGGAGGATTACTTTCGGCTGCGCGCGTTCTTCGAGCCGATCAACATCCGCCAAGACCGTGTACCGGGTGAAGCCGATCCGGGGCCGTTTCAGGAGTACAACTACAGCACGCTCCGCAAAATTCAGCGGCTGGGAGCGGTGCGGATTTACGACAAGACCGCCGATGCACCGACTTGGTTCTACACCGGCGGCGACGAACGCAATCGCGTGAAGGAACGGGGTTCAATCGCGCCGGGAGTGCCGGCGTTTCTGTCCATTTCCGCTCCGCAGATCGCCGCGATCGAACTGCCTGTTCGAGCATGGTATCCGGGATTGCGTCCGGCGATTCACGACAGCCTTCTGTCCGAAGCCCGTGCGGCGATCACTTCCGCAGAGGCAGAGTTGTCTGCCGTCAAGAAACTTGGCAGCGAGGTTCCGCCTGCGGCACGCGATCAACTCGCGCAAGCCGAAACGGCGTTCAAAGTGGCGGCCGAACAAGCCGACAACGAAGGCCGACCCGGCGCGCTCGTCGGCCGGCAATCGTTGTTGCTCGACGCCACCGCCGGACGTCGCGTTGTGCAAAACGGACTCACTTCGTTGAAGGCGCTGGATGACGGCACGACGCTCGGCTTTGAGTTGCTGATCCTCAACGAGGCTCACGTCAACTTTCAATTGGCGAAAGATGTCGTGAAGGGACTGACAGCCGGTTACGTCGCGTTCGAGAAGGGCCGCATTGTCTCGTATCAGCCCGGCACGTTCAGCGAGTTCGAGACTGGGAAATACGACTTCGCTGCCGGGCAGAAACGGTTTCGTGTGACGCTCGTCCTCGAAACGAAAGCGGATCGATGCCTGCTAACAGTGCGTTCTCTCGCGGATGACAAAATGCTGGTCGACCGCGTGCCAATCGCGCTCAATGGTTGGAATCCTGTTGGCGATGCGACGAAGGGGATCTCGTTTGACTGTCGCACCGGCTGTGTCGCGGTCATTGATGAGGTCACGATCTCGGCACCGCTCCCCGCCGAGGCAGATGCCGGAACCTCGCCGACGCGATTGCTCACGTTTAACTTCGAGCCGCCAAACTACATCGATGGTTGCGACATCGCGGGAATTGAGGGTTGGTCACTCTCGCCTTTCGGCGTGGCGGGAGCGACATCGGTCGTTTCCTCGACGGCCGGAAACGAATCACTACGCAGCGTGATGCAGCAACTCGCGACCGCTCGCCGCACAGTCGAAGCCGCAACGCTACCGCTTCGCGCGGCAGAAGCGCGACTGTTTGCGGCTCGTGCTGAACTGTCGAGCCTCGAAGCTCGCATCGCTGCCGACCGTGCGAAGTTTAGCGAGACACCGGGTGCGGACCTTGTTGCACTGGCTCGCACGGCGAGCCGATTCGAACGCGATGCGGAGGTTCGCAAAGCGGACGCCGACGTGCTTGCTCAAGAACGTGCGTTGGCAATCTCCGAAGCGAAACCGATGGCCGATGCCAATCGCGCGAAGGAAATCGACGCGATCAACAAGCAACTCGCGGTCACTCGACCTGCGCTCGACAAAGCCCGTATCGCGGCAGCCGACATGGCGTCAGAGGTCTACTCGCCCTTCAGCCCGTCGTATCCGAAGATCAGCACCGGCCGGCGAAAGGCGTTGGCCGAATGGATGACCGGTCGCGACAACCCCTTAACCGCGCGAGTCGCCGTGAATCACATCTGGGCTCGGCACTTTCATTCGCCGCTCGTCGCCACCGTCACCGATTTCGGTCTCAGCGGCGCTCGTCCCACGCATCCGGAGTTGCTCGATTGGCTGGCAGTCGAGTTGATGGAATCCGGCTGGAGCATGAAGCACGTGCATCGGTTGATCGTCACGAGTGCGGCGTATCGGCGTGCGACCAGCGTAGGTTGGGATTCTATCCCGACCTCTTCTGAAGCGGCGGCATTGTCGAAGTCGCAAAGCGGACGGGATGGAATCCCATCCTACGAGGCCGACCCGGAAAACAAACTTCTCTGGCGCATGAACCCCGGACGTATGGAATCCGAAGTCGTGCGCGACAGTCTGCTATACGTCGCCGGTAAACTCGACCCGAAGATAGGCGGACAGGAGCTTGAAAATAGCGAAGCACTCACGACCTTCCGTCGCAGTTTGTATTACGCCGTCTATCCGGAACAAGGGGGCAAGAGTTCGCTCGGCGAGTTGTTCGACGCGCCGGACGCGCTCGACTGTTACCGCCGCACTCGGAGCGTCATTCCACAGCAAGCACTCGCGCTGACCAACAGCGAGTTGGTGCATCAGATGAGTTCGACACTCGCGGTCGCATTGACGAGCGAAACGGGAGTGACAATGGACGCGAGCCCCAAGCTATTCATCATCGCCGCGTTTGAAAAGATTCTGTCGCGATCACCGACCGATGCGGAGTTGCAACTCTGCGGTGAGACGCTCGACAAACAACGTGACTTGCTGGCCAAAACAAATGCCGCCGACGCTTTAACACGAGCTCGTGAAAGCATCGTGAGAGTACTCTTGAATCACAACGACTTCATCACGATCAGGTAGAAACATGACGCAGACACTCGCTGACACGCAGGCATGTAACTGCCTAAACTCGCGTCGCGCTTTCCTGTCCGACATGGGGATGGGCTTCACCGGCCTAGCGCTCGGAGCGATGTTGGCTGACGAAGGCATCCTCAGGTCCGCTGAGATCACGGCCCCATCGCCTGCTTCCTCTCCCCCTTCCTCTCTTCCTCTCGGCCCTCGTGCCAAGTCCGTAATCTGGATCTTCCTCTCTGGCGGCTACAGCCACGTCGAGACGTTCGATCCAAAACCGGCGCTCAACCAATACGCGGGGATGACGTTCGATAAGACGCCGTTTGAGAACCCGGTCAACTCGCCGTTACACAAGAAGCGGTTCCGGTCGGTGGCGGCGGAAGAGATCAACGTCCGCGATGTCTACCCGACGATCTACCCCATGCAAGTCGGCTGGCGCAAGCACGGCGACAGCGGCATCGAGATCACCGATTGGTGGCCGCACCTGGCGAAGCAAGTTGATGAACTCTGCTTTGTCCGCAACATGTGGACGACGGACAACGATCACGCGGCGGAGAATCAGATTCACACCGGTCGGCATCGACTCGACGAACAGCAACCGAGCGTCGGGGCGTGGGCGCATTACGGATTGGGAACGCTCAACGACAACCTGCCGAAGTTCGCGGTGCTCGGCGGGCCGACGCGGTCGGACACGCGGCTGTCGATCGACTCACTTTATCTCGGTCCGCAACACGCCGGGGTGCCGCTGGTACTCGACCCGAAGAATCCACTGCCGTTCGGCCAGCGTCACGCCGGACAAAGCCTCGAAGAGCAACGATTGGAGTATGAGCTGATCGGAAAACTCAACGGGCTCACCGCAGTTGAATACCCACAAGATCAAGAATTGCTGGCCCGCATCCGCGCGTATGAGTTGGCGTTTCGGATGCAGGCTGCAGTCCCCGAGGCAATCGACTTCACTCAAGAGACGGAAACGACGACGAAGCTGTACGGCATCGACAACGAGACGACCAAAGTTGCCGGACAACGCTTGCTCGCGGCGCGGCGGTTAGTCGAACGAGGTGTCCGCTTCGTGCAAGTCTTTCCTTCTCCGTATGGCGTGTGGGACTCGCATCAGAAACTGAAGGAGAATCACACGCGGCTGTGCGGCACGGTCGATCTGCCGGTCGCGGGACTGATTCAGGATTTGAAGCAGCGCGGTTTGCTCGACGAGACGCTCGTGGTCTTCTGCACGGAATTCGGACGGACTCCCGGCTTGGAACTGCGTGGCGGAGGGAAGGACGGCCGCGATCATCACCCCAACGGCTTCACCATTTGGATGGCGGGAGCGGGCTTGAAGCAAGGCTACGTTCACGGCGAGACCGACGAACTCGGCTACCATGCCTTGGGCGAAGGCCATTACGTCACCGACCTGCACGCGACCGTGTTGCACCTGCTGGGTCTCGATAATCGCCGTCTGGAAATACCCGGACGCAAGCGACTGGAAATCGATCACGGCCAAGTGATTCACGATATCTTGGCGTGAGATTTGAACCGTGAGGCATTGAGAATGAGGCTTTTACGCATGACTGATCGACGCTCGCCCATCGCCCATCGCGTGATGATCGCGGCTGTTTTTTGTGTCTGGCTGACGTCGTCTTTCGCGGCGGAAGAACCGAAGAAGGAAAAGGCGAAGATCACGTTTGAAGAACATGTGCTGCCCATCTTCAAGGCGCGGTGCGTGAAGTGTCATGCCGGAGCGGAGCCGGCTCAGGGGCTGCGGTTGACGACGCGGCGCGAGCTCTTGCACGGCGGGAAGTCTGGGCCGGCGATGCGAATTGCGGCGGCGGAATCGAGTCTCTTGTGGGAGAAACTCGCGTCGAACGAGATGCCGAAGGGGAGTCATCCGCTCGTGGATCAACGACGGCGCGGCTTCGACACACGCGACGGACGACGACGCGAACGAACTCCAGGAGCACGCCGGTCAGCAGCCAAACGACCACTGGGCGTTTCGTCCGCCCGTTCGACCGCCGGCACCGCCGGTGCGCGGAAGTGACCGAGTGCGGAATTCGATCGACTCGTTCGTCATCGCGTCATTGGAGGCCCAGAATCTGACGCTGTCGCTGGACGCGAGTCGCGAAGTGTTGCTGCGGCGTGCGTCGTTCGATTTGATCGGCCTGCCTCCTTCGCCGGAGGACGTGCGCGAGTTTCTCGCCGATCACGATGAACTGGCTTACGAGCGGCTAATCGACCGGCTGCTGACCAGTCCGCATTACGGCGAACGTTGGGGGCGGCACTGGCTGGACGTCGCGGGCTACGCGGACTCGGCCGGCGTGCTCTCCGAGGACCGGCCGCTGCCGACCGCGTTTCGCTATCGCGACTACGTGATCCGCGCCTTCAACAGCGACAAGCCTTACGACCGCTTCTTACAAGAGCAGATTGCGGGCGACGAACTGACCGACTACTGGACCGCGTACGAAAAACTCGATCGGTTGCCGGACGAGGTCGTCGAGGCGGTCACGGCGACCGGCTATTTGCGATGTGCTCCCGATTCAAGCCGGCCCGACTTTTCGACCGTTAAGAATGCCGACGCTCAGTACTTCTATCCGACGCTCAACGACACGTTGCAGATCGTGGCGTCGTCGACGATGGGACTGACGTTGCAATGCGCTCGCTGCCACAGCCACAAGTTCGATCCGATCCCGCAGGTCGAGTATTACCGTTTGCAGTCGATCTTCATGACCGCGTTCCGGCCGAAGCAATGGATTCCGCAGATGGATCGGCGGTTGCTCGTCGCGTCGGCTTCGCAAAAGAAGGCGGCGGACGAGCACAACGGGAAGCTCGATGCGGAAATCGCGCGGCTGAAGAAAGAGCTGGCCGACTTGCGGGCACAGTTCAAACAGAAGCTGGCGGACGAGCGACTGGCGACGGTACCGGAACCGATTCGGGCCGATGTGACGCAGGCGTTGAGCAAACCGGGAGATCAACGCACCGCGGTCGAAAAGTACCTCGCCGACAAGTTTCAGCCGCTGCTGCAACCGGACGACAAGACGCTCGACAAGCTCCTGCTCGAGACGTTTGCCGACTATCGAGCGGGACTCGAACAGCGCAACGCGGCGATCGCGGCGCAGGAACGGCAACGCATCGGCTTCGACGAACTGCGATCGCTCTATGACCAGCCGGGACCAGTCGTGACGCCGCTGTTGCGACGTGGCGACGCACTGACTCCGGGGCCGCCGGTCGAGCCGGGTGTGTTATCGTCGCTGTCAACGCCGGTCGCGTTTCAATGGTCTCCGTCGCCAGCGGAAGCCAAGACCAGCGGCCGACGACTCGCATTCGCGCGCTGGCTGACTCAGTCCGATCACCCGCTGACGGCGCGCGTGATGGTCAATCGCACCTGGCTGCATCACTTTGGCGAGGGACTGGTCTCGACGCCCGAGGACTTCGGCACGCTGGGTTCGCCGCCGAGTCACCCGCGGTTACTCGACTGGCTGGCTCGCGAGTTCGTCGAGAGTGGCTGGAGCATCAAGCACATCCACCGGCTGATCATGACATCGAGTGCGTATCGCCAGCGTTCGACGACGGATGAAGCGTCGCATTCTCGCGCGAAGGATGTCGATCCCGACAATCGTTTGCTGTGGCGACAGCGTCTGCGGCGAGTCGATGCGGAACCGCTGCGCGACGCCATGCTGAGCGCTGCCGGTTTGCTCGATCATCGATTTTTCGGCAGTGCGATCCCGGTCGCGCGGCGCGGCGATGGTGAAGTGAGCATCGCGGACGGCCAGAACGATCGTCGCCGGTCGATCTACGTGCAGATTCTGCGAGGCAATCCGCTGACGATGCTGCAAGCCCACGATCAACCCGTGATGGAGACCAACTGCACGCGTCGCGGTCGCTCGACGGTCTCAACGCAGGCCCTCACGTTGCTCAACAGCGACGCGGCGGTCGCCTATTCCGTCGCCTTTGCCGACCGAGCCCTCCGCGAAGCGCCTGACGCGCCGATCAGGTTTGCCGCACTCGTGGCCTCGTCGCGCGAGGCCACGGCGGACGAACTCGCCGTGTTGCAGGACTTCGTGACCGAGCAGCAGACGCGCTACGAGACTGGCGGTGAGCAGTCGGAGGCCGCGCGCCGCAAGGCCCTGGCTGATCTGTGTCACATGCTGCTGGCGTCCAATGAGTTTGTGTATGTCGATTGAAAGTGGGATAGGCTTCCAGCCTGTCATCGTGCGAAAGTAGACCGAACGAGGAATGCCATGAAGAGAGACAGAACACGACAGACTGGAAGCCTTTCTCACGTCAGTCGCCGAGAGGCCATTTCGCGCATTGGCAGCGGATTCGGCGGGCTTGCTCTCGGCGCGTTGCTGGGCGACTTCGACCGCACGGCGCGCGCGGCCGAGGGGGTGACTCACGATTTGCATCCCAAGCGGCCGCATCATCAGCCGCGAGCCCGTTCGGTGATCCAGCTTTTCATGCATGGCGGCCCAAGTCAGGTGGACTTGCTCGATGAAAAGAAGGAACTGGTTCGGTTGAACGGTCAGGCCCCTCCGGGCGAAGTCGCCGACGACGAGAATCGCACGACTCATCTGCTCGGCAGCCCGTTCAAGTTTTCGAAGCATGGCGAAAGCGGATTGGAGTTTTCGGAGGTTCTGCCCGGCATTGCGAGGCACGCCGACGACATCGCCGTCATCCGTTCGATGTTCACCGAGCACCGCAATCACGAGCAGGCGATCTGGATGGCCAACACGGGACTGACCGTTTCCGGTCGCCCGAACATCGGGTCGTGGGTCGCTTTCGGTTTGGGGGCCGAGAATCAGAATCTGCCCGGGTACGTTTCGCTGCCCGATCCGGCCGGCATGCCGGTCGATGGTGCTCGGAACTGGTCGAGCGGTTGGTTGCCACCGGTTTATCAGGGGACGGCGATTCGGTCCGAGGGGATGCCGGTGCTGCATCTCCAACCAAAGGCGGCGCGAACCGCGCCGATTGATGCGGGGCGCATGGAACTACTGCGAACGCTCAACGAGCGGCATCGGCAGGCGCGACACGGCGAACTCGAATTGGATGCTCGCATCGCCAGCTTCGAACTCGCCGCGCGAATGCAACTTTCCGCCACCGACGCGCTGGACCTCCAGCAAGAGACCGCGGCGACTCAACAGCTCTACGGCCTGGATCGAGACAAAACGCGTTCCTATGGCAAACGCTGCTTGATGGCTCGTCGGCTGGTGGAGCGGGGCGTGCGCTTCGTCCAGATCTTCATGGCTGGCCAGCCATGGGACACGCATGCGAACAACGTTTCTGGAATTCGCAGTTGCTGCGAGCAAACCGATCTGCCGATCGCCGGACTGCTGACCGACCTCAAGCAGCGCGGCCTGCTCGAATCAACGCTGATCTTGTGGGGGGGCGAGTTCGGTCGAACTCCGGGCGCCGAACAGCGCGACGGCAACAAGACCCCCGGCATCGAAGGTCGCGACCATCATCCCTACGGCTTCAGCGTCTGGCTCGCCGGCGGCGGCATCCGCGGCGGCCAGGCCTACGGAGCGACCGACGACTTCGGCTATCGAGCCATCACGAACCGCACCCAAACCGCCGACCTGCACGCCACGATGCTGCACCAATTGGGCCTCGATCACGAACGACTAACCTTCAATCACAACAGCCGCGATGAACGGCTGACCGATGTTTACAAGGCCCGCGTTATTCCGGAGTTGATCGTCTAACCGTCTGTGGAACAACTTCGTGGCATAGGCTTCCAGCCTGTGATTCCTTGATGACAGCGACAGGCTGAAAGCCTATCCCACGTTACACTTGCAGCCGTTCTTTATTACGAAGAGGTAGGGAATGATTTCGCTGGTCTCAGCACATCGAGCGGAGCGTTGCGTTAGCCGTCGCGAATTGCTGCGGCTGAGTTCGTTGGGGCTGCTCGGTTTGACATTGCCCAGTGGATTGCGGGCCGAGACCGAATCGACGAACGGAACCGCCAAGAGCTGCATCTTCATTTTTTTGTGCGGTGGGCCTTCGCAAAATGACCTCTGGGATTTGAAAACGGATGCGCCTGACGGAATTCGCAGCACCTTTCAGGCGATCGACACCAACGTCCCCGGAATTCGGTTTGGTGAGCTGATTCCGCAAGTCGCGCGACATGCCGGCAAGTTGGCGATCATTCGGTCGATGACGCATGGCGACAACGGACACGACACCGCGATTGCTCGTTCGTTGCTCGGACAACTGCCGGCTCAGCCGGGAGCTGTGCATGTCTCGCGGCACGATCATCCCGCGATGGGTGCGATCCTGCATCGACTGCGCGGCGACTGCGGCGAGCTGCCTCCGTGGGTCATCTTGCCTCGGCCCTTCACAACCGGCGGGCCGCCGTACAAAGGACAGTCGGCGGGGTTCCTTGGAGCGGCTTATGACCCGCTCATGCTCGACAAGGAAAAGAAGGGTTCGTTGTCCGATCGTGATGTGAAGCTCGATGCCATTCGCTTGGCCGACGGAATCGACGCAACGCGATTTGAGAATCGCCGCCGCATGCTCGATGCAGCAAACGGTTCAGGGGCCACGGTTCGAACGACTTCCGCCGAAACCGTGCTGGCCGGTCATTACGACAAGGCGTTCAACCTGATGAGTTCGAGCAAAGCGAACCAGGCATTCGATCTCAGCCGCGAACCGGCCGCGCTGCGAGATCGCTACGGACGCAATGAATACGGGCAGAGCTTTATGCTCGCGCGGCGGCTGGTCGAATCGGGCGTGCGAGTCGTCAACGTCTTCTGGACGTTCTTCGACGAGAAAGGTTGCCAGTTCAATCTGTGGGACAATCACGGCGTGCCCAACGACGTCTGCGGCATCGATGGTCAGCTCAAAGGAGAAGCGATGCTCAAGCATCAGTACTGCTGTCCGTCGTTCGACCGGTCGTTCTCGGCATTGTTAGAAGACCTTCAGGAGCGCGGGCTGCTCGGCGAGACGCTCGTCGCGGTCGCGGGTGAGTTCGGCCGCACGCCGCGCATCAACGCGACGGCCGGCCGAGACCATTGGGCTCCGTGCTACACGCAGTTGCTCGCGGGAGGCGGCGTTCGCGGGGGACAGATCTACGGTGCCAGCGACAGCATCGGAGCTTATGTGAAAGACTTGCCCGTCACGCCGGACGATTACATGGCGACGATCCTACATGCCTTCGGTTACGCTCCCGAGTCGGCGGTCTACGATCAGCTCAATCGCCCGCAGCGGATCAGCCTCGGCACCCCCGTGACCGCTCTGTTTTGAGGACGATGCTGACTGTGGATCCCATCGAATGCCAAAAGGCCCGAAGCACGTTTTTCGCGGTGAGCCAATCGCCGGACTCTGTTGAAAGCAGCCGACAATGAATTTGCGAAACGCTCATCAACACACGCGCGGCATCAATCGCCGCGAACTGTTGCAGGTCGGTTATTCGGGATTGATCGGCCTTGGTCTGCCGACGTTGCTCGCGCAGCAAGCGTCCGCCGCCGAGTCCGTGCCGTCGCGCGAGCAGCGTGCTCGCAGCGTGATCCTGATTTTTTTGACCGGAGCTCCGAGTCATCTCGACATGCTGGATTTGAAGCCGGAGGCTGCGGTCGAAGTACGCGGCACGTTTCAGCCGATCGCCACACGCACGCCAGGAATGGATGTCTGCGAGCACTTGCCGAAGCTGGCCGCTCGATCCGACAAGTTCGCCGTGATTCGCTCGATGACTCACGGACTGCCGAGCCACGAGCACGCGACGCACATGCTGCTCACCGGCATCGACAAGATGCCGATCGGCTCGACGCACATGGCGTCTCGAAGCGATTGGCCTTGTTACGCCTCAACGCTCGACTACCTGCGACCGCGGCGCGACGGCATTCCCAATGGCGTGATGCTGCCGACGTATTTGAACAACGGCTACGGGTTCTCGGGGCAGGATGCTGGCTTCCTCGGAGCGAAGTACGACCCGTGGCATGTGAAGCAAGACCCCAACGATCCGAAATTCCGCGTCGAGAACCTCAGCCTGCCCGTCGGGATGACGGTCGATGCGCTGGGCCATCGACGTGAGTTGCTCGCTCAATTCAACGCTCAGTCGGCGAGCTTCGATCTCGCACGATCGGCCGCCGAGTTCAGCAACTATCAAGACCAGGCGATGTCGATCCTGACCGCGAGCGCGATCGGCCGCGCCTTCGCCATCGTTCAGGAGCCGGCCGCGGTGCGTGACAATTATGGTCGGCATCTCTTCGGCCAATCGTTGCTGTTGTCGAGGCGGCTTGTGCAGGCCGGAGTCCCAATCGTGCAGGCCAACATGGGGACGATGAATAACTGGGACACGCACAACAGCAACTTCACGCAGCTCAAAGACCGTCTGCTGCCGCCGCTGGATCAAGGTGTTTCCGCGTTGCTGGACGATCTGAGTTCCACCGGCCTGCTGGAGACCACGCTGGTCGTCATGGTCGGCGAGTTCGGTCGCACTCCGAAGCTCGGCGGCAACGTCGGCACGCCGAGCTACGTCCCTGACGGCCGCGACCACTGGGGCGGAGTCTTCTTCGCTCTCTTCGCGGGAGCCGGCGTGCGTGGCGGCCAAGTCATCGGCAGTTCCGACAACATCGCCGCTTATCCCGCCTCGAACCCGTACTACCCATCCGATCTCGGAGCGACGATCTTTTCGTCACTCGGCATCGACCCGCGCAGCATCATCAAAGACCGAGTCAACCGCCCCAGCCACGCCAGCGAAGGGGAACCAATCGCGCCGCTCTTCACCGGTGCGGTCAGTTAGGGCGCGAGGAAAAAAATTCGTAGTTCCGCCTTCAGGCGGTGCTCTAAGCGCGGGCCGCCTAAAGGCGGAACTACGAACTAATTCCTGCTCGCCCATCCCATCGACGTCCGCGTGATCGCCGCCACCAATCGCGACCTCTACGAAACCATCTCGGCCGGGACGTTTCGAGAAGACCTCTTCGATCGCCTCTCCGTCTTCTCGATCACCTGGCCGCCGCTGCGTGAGCGTCGCAGTGGCATCCCCCACATCACCGACCGGCGGCTGACACAGATCAATCGCCAATTCGAGCAGGAGAAATCCGGTGACATCCTTCAGCCGCTGGTCTCAAAACAATAGCTTCGAAAGGTTCTGAGATCCTCCTGGCTCGTCCAGGCGTCACGAACGATGCTGTCGAGTAGGGCATCCGACGAACTTTCAACGGCCCGCCCCGTCCGCAAAGACGTCGATGTCCTGTTTACCGGAGAGGAGAAACCGCAAGAAACTGAGGTTCTTGTTCCGGCAGGTTTGAGAAATGCTGAGGAACATCAAGTAGTCCTGAAGCCCTCTCTCGCTGAACGACGCCTGGATGATCTTTCGACAAGAAGCGAAGGGCTTAATAGCATTCTCAGCATTGTTGTTATTCCAGGGAATGCCATCGTGATCTAGAAAAACGAACAATTTGTCCCGATACCTCAGCATCCGCTTCTGGTAGCCCTTTGCCACTTCCGACCCGAAAGCCTGAGTTGACAGATATCCGAAATAGCGTGCCACGTCCTTCTTATGCTTATTAAGGTGGTAGCGCTTGAGTCCGAATCTATCAATTGTTTCGATGATCGGCTTCAGCACACCGACGAACTTCTGGGCCAGTTGCTTCAACTCTTCGTCGAACGGATTGTGAAACACGTCGTTGTTGATGTCCCGGATGAGGTGGATAAGGCACTTCTGCTGCGGGCACTTTGGGGAATCGTAGGCCGCATAAAAATCTGAGACGAGGACGCCGGTGAATCCGTCAAGCATTTCATCCAAGATGATACCCTCCCTTGTTGGGGTGAACATGTAGACGACTTCTTCCATGTTGGTGAAGGTCCAAACATAACCGGAGTGCTCATTGATCGCTCCTTTAGTTTCGTCAGCGTGGATTAGCAATCCTTGTCGAAGTTTATCCTTCAGTCGTTCGTAGGTGGTCCGGTATTGTTCCGCGGTTTGCAGCATGATGATCTGGAAGAGAATTCTGCGGTCGAAGGAGAAATCGAAGATGTCATTAAGGCTTAGGACAACGTCTCGACCCGACTGCCGAAGGGCAACGTGGTGGTAGATTGCCCAACTCGACAACTTACTGCCAAGGTGGGATTTCAGGGCGCGGTATCCTGCCGCTAAGAAGGTGTTCTTGCACTGCAAGCATCTATAGCGAGCCGAGGTGTAGCGAATGCACCACCGCTTGACGCCGGACCGAGTGAACTTCAAATCGGCCACAATCTTGCGGGCGTGTGTGCTGTGGAGTTTCTGAAGCTCCGCAGCCCCACACTCTGGGCAGACTTCCGGGCTCGGGAACATCATCTCTTGGTTCACTTTGAGACGCTTCTTGCGGGCTCGCTGCTTCCGCCGAAGGCTCTTCCGCACTGCCGAAGACGTACGGAAAAAGACCTTCTCCCGCTGGTAGTCCGAGTAGGCGCACAGGTTGATGTGTTCCAGTTCGGGGCAGAAGAACGTCTGTTTCTTAAACCGGAATCCCGACTGTCTCTGGATATCCTCGGCTGACGACAATGCGGGTCCGTCCGCGGGCACTGTGTCCCCGCAGACGGACAGCACGAACTCAGTGACTCGCCGAAGCGCAAGGCAATCTTCCTGATTGTAACGGAGCAACCGCTGCTTGAGGGTTTCGTCCCCGCTCGTTTCCCAAGCCAGCCGCCACGCAAGGCTCTGGATGCCCGACGCGTTTGCGGCGGTCCAGGTAGCCCCCAGGAAAGTCGCGACGTCCTTCAGTCCGTTGTACCGGGTCGGAAAGTAGATGTGCGAGTAGATGGCGGCCAGCATGTTGCACGATCGAGCACGGATGCGGTCAATGGTTGCCGCTCCCTCCTCATCGGTCAGCCGGCGCATTCGGTCAAGGTAACGCAGCTCGTATTGGCCGTAGTGATATAGGGTATAGTCCTCGAAGCTGTTGATGACCCGGCTGCAAGCGTCCCAAATGGACTTTTCTTGAGTGCGGTCGTCGGCCCAGAAGCAGTAGGTCGTAGCGCAGTCGTCAACAACAGCGACGAGGCCAATGAGATAATCGAAGCCTCGGTCAGGGACGCCCTCAATGTCGAGGTAGAGTGCGACGCGGGAGCGCGGGACCGTCGGGCTGTCCAGAACGTAAACCTTCTTGTCGCGAATGGCGACGGCCTGGAGGGCGTGATCGTGCTTACGGGCTTTGCCGCTTTTCCGCTTCCCGCGCCGGCCAGGCCGGTAAGTGTAAGCGAACTGGGTGACCGTCGTGACGCCGCGGCCACGTTGCTTTTCGACGTCCTGCTCCGACATGCCTCGCAGAAGGCTCAGGTCATCCGCTTCCTCCGCGAGTCGCTGGCAGTCGGCTCGGAACTCGCAGATGTTGCAGTGCCGGTTCAAGGTCACACGAGGGGCAGCACCTTCCGCTTGGGCTGCCTGGATCTGGGCCACTAAGTTCCGCACTTCACCGACCAGCGGCTCGATTTTGCACTTCAACACCTTTTGGCTTTTCCCGTGAACGATCTTGCCGATTGGCGGCAACACCGACTGAACCGAAGATAAGGCCAGTGAGTTGTAGGCGAGGAGCAGCTTATCGACGCGCGAGACGGTCTCATTCAGAATGAAGAGAACCGGTGTATAAACCGATGCACCGTTCGGGTCCGTCGTTTTCATCCGCTCTACGGCCTGGATCAGTGAAGACAAGCCATCACCCGAAGCAGTCGCGTTGACGATGACCTGCGGCGAGCTCTTCAGGGCCACCTCCAGGCGAGGCGGATCATACAAGACGTCCTGCTCACGGTACGGGGCGCAGAACGCCTCCAACGCCTGTTGCCGATAGATGTGACCCAGATCGACCAGGATCGTCTCGATGTCCGTCGGTCGTCCGTGAGTACCGGCCGCAAGTAAGAACGCTTTGCGTTTGCAGTGCAGGAAGCTGACGAAGATATCGTTGGTGACCATAGTGGATCTCCGGGTTTGCAGTTACTTCGCGTGTTCGGCGTTCGCTTCCTTGTCGTCGATTTCTGTTTGAGGCAACACGGCTTTGAGACGCTCCCAAGCGCCGGGCGGGATCAAGTCTTGGTCGAGCTTCCCGCTTCTGCAAGTGGACGTTGATCGCGGTCAACTCACGGAGGTCGCCGTCTCACGTGAAAATCGTTTCGATGACGTTCAACTTCGCTAACCAAAACTTGCTGAGCGTCGCGATGTCGGCGAGGCAGGCTGCGATGACGCGCTGCGAGAACGGCCGGTCGGTCGCCAGCTTTCACGGACAGTTGTTGTTCCGCCGATCCAGGATGCCAATGTCGGTCACGCGCGTGTACGAGACCGGAAACTCGCACAGGTACGGCGGTTTGTTGGCCGTTACCAGGCCGCCGTTGTTCACATTCTCATGGAGCGACGGCGTGAACGACATACTCGAAGAGTTCTTTCTTCGAGTTGCGTTTGCGAATCGCCTTCCAGCCGACATCGGTGAAGCCGGCATCCTCGAACAGCGCGGCGTAGATTTCTTCGACGGGCAACATCGTGTCGTAGAACTTTGAGTTGCCCACGATGTAGAAGCAGCGAGCTTTGGGCGTCACGACTTTTCGCAGGCTCTGGAGATGCAGCTTGATGTCGTCGAAGTCGCGATGCACTTTCTTGCCGAGCGACGAATGCTGCTCCGAAATCGCCGACACGATGTCGTTGAAATGCGGGTAAGACACGGCTGTTTCAGCGGAGTGAATTTTCCGGATCGCAGACATTGAATGCGGTCTGTGAAGCGTTCGGCTCATCACGCGGGAGCGTGACGGCTAAGTAGCTGTCATCCCTCCGCGTGACGAGCCGAACGGGAATACTCGCTGATCGTTTTGTGATCCGGATTGCATCCGCGGCTTCGTCAACACCGGCGACAAACGCTCTGGGTGACGATGGCGTGAGAGCTTTGTAAGCTTCGTGCGAGTCATGGCAGCAACACCCGGAGATCAGCCTGATGAGCACACTCAATCGTCGCGAAATGATTCAGATGAGTGCCGCTTGTGGCATGGGAGCGGTGATCGGTGAGGCCGGGGGCTACGAACAGGTGCTCGGAGTAGATGCTCCACCGGCGCAGCAGACCAGCAGTGCGTCGCCGATCCAGACGCGGATGTTCTGGACCTGGGACCACAGCACCGAATGGGCTTTGAATCGTCCGGGGGCTCACACGCATGGATCGTGCAACGAGTATGGGCGCAGCACGGACTCCTTCGTGCAGGACTACACGGCTCTGCTCCGCTGGTGCGGGCGGCACCACATCGACGCAGTTGTCGTTTGGGGACTGTTGCGAGATTGCCACGGTGGCCTGGAGTCGGCCAAGCGTTTGTGTGACGTCGCGGCGAAAGAGAACGTGCGGTTGTTGTGTGGCGTGGGACTGAATGCGTATGGCGGGGTGTATTACGAAGGAAACTCGCCGCACAATCTGGAGCGGCATCTGGAAGCGCATCCCGAGTTGCTCGCTGTCGATGCCGAAGGCAATCCACTGAGCTTCACGATCGACCTTAATGGCACGAAGACTCCCATCACCACCAAAGGACAGCCCGGCCCGCGCGGGTTCTATCAAGCCTGTCCTGCTCGACGAGAGAATCAGGACTTCATGGCAGAGTCGTTGGGATGGCTCTTCAACAATCTGCCATTGGGCGGTGTTCAGGTCGAAACGGGCGATACCGGCATCTGCCAGTGCAAACTCTGCCGCGATCGACGCCAGCACTCCACATCCGACTTCTCGTGGCTCTCCTGGGAAGACATGGGGCTGATGTACCCGCTGGCCACGGACGCGGTTCGCTCCGTGGCTCCTGACGCCTGGGTCGTGTGCGAAACGTATTCGCATCCGCAGCCGCATCACGGGCCGGACAAGCCGCCGAAATTTGGAGACACCATGCCCGCGTGGGCCGCTGCCGAGTTGGCCAAGTTTCCGCGCGGAGTCTTCGTCCAATGGGTGGCCGACTACTTCATGAAGAATGGCGAGATCACACCCGCATGGACGGCTGAAGGGCGAGTCACAAAGGGCGATCACCGCCATGTGATGCGGTCGCATCTGGCGACCTCGTGGTTTGGAAATCGCGGCGAGTTGGCTGTCGATTGGCTCGCGAATCTGGTGCAGCGCAGCATCGCCTCGGGCTTCGAGGGCATTTCGCTTTTCGGTGAAGTGTCACCGTTTCACGCCGGAGCGGAATTGAACTACCTCGCACTGGCCGACTACGGTGGAGCGGACAACCACAAAGTCGATCTCGACTCCTTCCAACAGCGAATTGCCGCGCCTCTGCTCGGTGGCGTGGACAACGCTCGCGACTTCCTCCGCTTCGCTCGCCTGTTGAGCGACCGAAGCAAGATTCCCGCGGCGCTCACAAGCATCTATGGCCGCCTCGCTTCGCTCCCTCCGGATGCCGCACGGCGTTGGTGTTGGCTGGCCAACCAACTGGCTTCGTTTGTTCCATTGGAGCCGTAGAGCAAACCATTCACCCCAAGACCACTGAAAGTCGTCGGCTGCCACCGCAGTCCGACAGAATCGCCAGCCGTGCCGAGACCTCGAAGTCGCGATAGATAGCGAGCCAACCTGCATCGTGATTTGTTGAAATTCGGAGAAGGATCAGAAAACTCATGAATGTTTACGAATCGCTGGGCGTGACTCCGGTTATCAATGCGTTGGGAACGTTCACTCGCTTGGGAGGCAGCCTGATGCCGGTCGAGGTTCTGCGGGACATGCAGGAAGCCGCCGGCAGTTTTGTGGGCATGGAACAATTGCAGCACGCCGCCGGAAAAGTGATTGCTGGCATGACCGGTGCCGAGGCAGCCTATGTGACCTCTGGAGCACAGGCCGCGCTGGTCCTCTCGGTCGCCGCCTGCATCACCGGGCTGGATGCGGCGAAGATGGACCGGCTGCCTGAAACGACCGGCCTGCGAAACCAAGTCGTCATGGCTCGGCTGCACCGCAATCACTACGACCATGCCATCGAAGCGGCCGGTGGTCGGATCGTCGAAGTGGGGAACGATCGCGAGTGCCGAGCTGAAGATCTCTCCGCAGCGTTCAATGACCTCACGGCGGCGATACTGTTCCTCCCCGGACAAGAGGATCGACTTTCGTTGACCGACGTGATGACTGTCGCGCGGCGTCATCGCGTCCCCGTGATCGTTGACGCGGCGGGCCGATGCGATGAGCCGCGCAATCTGACGCGCTTCGTCGCGGAGGGAGCGGATCTCGTCTGTTTCAGCGGGGGCAAATACATCCGTGGTCCGCAGGCTTCGGGCTTCGTCTGTGGGCGACGCGACTTGATCTCGGCGATCGCCTGGCAGCATCTCGACATGGACTTCACTCCCGGCGTTTGGACAGCACCTCCCGAGCTGCTGTCGGCCGATCAGCTCGCGTTCGTCCCGCGACAGGGGATCGGCCGCGGGTACAAAGCGGGCAAGGAAGAGATCATCGGCCTGCTCACCGCGCTGCGACTCTACTTTGAACGAGACCATGTCGCGGAGAAGAAGAATTGTCTCCGCAAGTTACGGTCGATCTGCGACGGACTGCGCGGCGTCGCGAACGTCACGGCGGAGATCATCCCGCCACATCCGGTTCGCGGCGGCTTTCCATTGGCTCTTATCGCCGTTGATCGCGAGACGCTCGGCATGTCCGGTCACGATTTCATCCGGTCGCTGATCCAAGGCCAGCCGTCCATTCATCCCGGAGAACGGGAACTCGATCGCGGGGCCGTCATCATTCATCCGTTCGGCTTGCAGGACGGCGACGACGAGGCCATCGTGCAGCGAGTCAAAGAGATCGTTGGCTCAAAGTCCGCTGCGTAATGCACCTTAATTTCTGGAAAACCATCATGCTCACACGACGATCGTTTCTTTCCACGGTTGGTGCCGGACTGGTTCTGGCTCCGAATCTGTTCGCCGCCGAGACCGCGCCGAGCCAACGCAAGCGACTGGCCGTCGTCACCACCGAGTGGCGCTACAAGTCGCATGCCTGGCACATGGCGGAGCGGTTTCTTGTCGGCTATCCGATCGACGGCCGGTGGCATCGGCCGCCGCTGGATGTGGTCTCGGCGTATGTCGATCAGAAGCCGGAGGGAGATCTGAGCGTGAAGCGATCCAAAGAGTTCGGCTTCCCGATCTATCCGACGATCGCCGAGACGCTCCGTTGCGGCGGCGACAAGCTGGCGGTCGATGCCGTGCTGATCATCGGCGAGCATGGCAACTACCCGAAGAGTGAGTTCGAGCAGACGAAGTATCCACGCTACGAGTTCTTCAAGCAGGTGACTGACGTCTTTCGCCAGGACGGCCGCGCGGTCCCGGTCTTCAACGACAAGCATCTGTCGTGGAAATGGGAGTGGGCCAAAGAGATGGTCGAGATCTCGCGCGAGCTGAAGTTCCCCTTCACCGCTGGTTCGTCGCTGCCGGTCACTTGGCGGATGCCGGCGATCGACATGCCCTATGGCGCCGAAGTTGAAGAGCTTCTGGGAGTCTCGATCGGCAGCATCGACAGCTACGACTTCCACGCGCTGGAGGTCATCCAGTGCATGGCCGAGCGGCGTCGCGGCGGTGAGACCGGAGTCGTCTCGATGCAAGCTCTGCGCGGCGACGCCGTCTGGAAAGCGATGGCCGCCGGCAACTGGGCCGGCGGCGGCTGGGATCCGAAGCTCTTCGAGGCGTGCCTGTCGCGCAGCCAAACGTTGGCTCAGCCCGAATCGTTCAGTCATCGCTATCCGACGCCAGCTCAAATCCGCGAATGGGTCAAAGAACCAGTCGCCTACCGCTACGAGTACGCCGACGGCGTGAAGGCGACCATGCTGATGATGAACGGCCTGATCGGCGATTTCACTTTCGCCGCGCGGCTGAAAGGAGAAGCGGAGCCGCTTTCGACGCTCTTCTACCTCCCGCCGAATCCGAACGTGACTTACTCGGCATCATTGATGTCGAAGGCCGAAGAGACGTTTCTGACTGGCAAGTCACCGTATCCGATCGAGCGGACGTTGCTGACGACTGGCCTGGTCGAAGCGGGCGTGCGGTCGCTCGGCACCGGCCAGAAGCGACTCGAAACGCCGCACCTCGCCATTCGTTATCAAGCACCTCGCGAATCGACATTCGCTCGGTCGTAGGCTCTCAGGCTCAGTTGTTATTCTGTATGACTCACATTGACCAAGTCGCCCGCTGGACTCTGCCCACAGGGCGGAGAAATCGATAACTTTGGCTCGGGAGACCGCGATGACCTGCATCTTGTTGACACTGCGGCGATCTGTGCCGATTTGCTGTGTCTGGCTCTTGCTCGCTCTCGTGTCGGTCTTCTGCAACGCCGCGGAACCGTCTGTCATGACCCGGTCGATTCGCGACGATTTTCGCGTTGGGGCGCAGCGCGAGAATCCAGGGCACGACCGCGACGCTCAGCCGACGTGGCATTGGCTGCGGACGACTGGGGTCGAAGGGTCGGTGGAAAAGCGGCGGTGGCTGCGGGACGGCAAGTACGTGCCGTTGACCGAGCAAGGGGAAAAACTGTTCGACTCGCCGCTGGATGGCTGGGCGTATCGCGCTGCGGGACAACGGCTGGCGCCGCTGATTGGGAAGCTCGCCGCTGAGTACGACGTCGGGCTGAAGTTTCAGTCCGGCGATCTGCTCGTCGCGCCGGGGCCGGAACATGCGGTGGTGATCGGGTGGCGCAGCCCGGTCGCCGGGACGCTTGAAATCAAAGGGGCGTTTGAGCATGGGCAGAACTGCTGCGGAGTGAACTCGCAGATTGCGTGGTATGTCGAGCGCGGATCCGCGCCGGATGAGAAGCAGGGATTCACGCCGACGGCGCTGGCTTCTGGCAACTCGGACTTCGGCAGTCCAAATCAGGTCGGCGCGTTCCACATCAAGGATCAGCCGGTGCAGCCCGGAGAGTTCGTGTATTTCATCGTCGATGCAGTCGCCGACGGGACCGGCACGCCGCATCACGGAGACGCGACGCGGTTCGATGTGACCTTGACGATCCGCGACGCGAAGGTGCCCCCACCGCCGTCGTTCGAGAAGGACGTGTTGCCGATCCTCGCGCAGAAATGCCACGAATGCCACGGGGCCGATCTCAAGGAATCGCAACTCGATCTCCGCACGTTGTCGGCCATGTTGCAAGGGGGCGAAAGCGGTCCGGCAATTATCTCGGGCGACCCCGCAGCGAGTCTGCTGATCGACCTCGTCTCGCACGGCCAGATGCCGCCGGGAGACGGCGAGAAGTTGAGTTCAACGGAGTTGTTGACGGTGCGGCGCTGGGTCAAAGCCCGGACTCCCGCCGACGAGCAGGTCGTCGCGCTGCCGCCTCGGTCGCGAATCACTGACGAGGATCGAAAGTTCTGGGCGTTTCAGCCTCCGCGGAAGATTGACGTTCCGCGGGTGCAGCACGTAGACCGCGTTCGCTCGCCGATCGATGCGTTTTTGCTTTTGAAGCTGGAAGCCAAAGAGCTAACGCTCTCTCCGGAAGTCGATCGTGCCACGCTGATTCGCCGCACGTACTTCGATCTGATCGGCCTGCCCCCGGAACCGACGGCAGTGCAGGCGTTCCTGGAAGACCCACGGCCCGATGCGTACGAACATCTTCTCGACGAATTGCTCAAGTCGCCGCACTACGGAGAGCGTTGGGGTCGGCACTGGCTCGACGCGGCGGGCTACGTCGATAACCGGCTATTCGATGGCGACCTATCCACGATCTATCCCAACGAAGGGATCTGGCGGTATCGCGACTATGTGATCGAGGCATTCAACGTCGACAAACCCTACGACCGCTTTCTCACCGAGCAGCTTGCCGGGGACGAATTGGTCGATTGGCGTCGCGCAGAGAGCTTCACACCGGAGACGTTGTCGCTGCTGTCGGCTACGGGATTTCTACGCTGCGTAGAAGATCACACCAGCGAGCCACAGTACGGAATCGACAAACGCTATGAAGTCGTCAATCAGGTGGTCGAACTGTTTTCGACAGCGGTGCTCGGCCTGACCTTGGAATGTTGCCGTTGCCATAACCACAAATACGACCCGCTGCCCCAGCGCGATTATTACCGGCTGATGGCCTGCTTCGAACCGGCGTTCAACGTCCACAATTGGAAGCGACCGCAAGAACGGTTCTTGGCGGATGTCTCGCCAACACAACGCGCCGCGATTGAGGCGCACAACGCCGCTCTCGACAAGCAGGTCGCCGAACTCCAACCGCCACTCAAGGCGGCCGAGGCGGCCAAGGAGGAAGCTCGGATCGCCGAACTCAAGCAGCAGATCGGCGACGTGCAGGGACAACGAAAGTCCTACGGCAAAGTCCAAGCCCTGTGGGATGTTGGTCCCGTGCCGACGTCGCGCGTCCATCGTCGAGGAAATGTGCATGCTCCGGGAGTCTTGGTTCAGGCCGGTTTTCCCGAGATCTTGCAGCCACTAGGGAGTTCGTTCGCGGCCACATCGGGCGATGTGTCAGGCGAGTCGAGCGGCCGGCGGCTCGCTCTCGCCCGTTGGTTGACGCGGCCCGAGCATCCGCTGACTGGGCGAGTCATTGTCAATCGCGTCTGGCATCACCACTTCGGACGCGGCATCGTGGAGACACCGGGCAATTTCGGCCGATCAGGGAGCCTCCCTACCCATCCGGAACTGCTCGATTGGTTGACTGTCGACTTCGTCGAGAACGGGTGGAGCCTCAAACGCCTGCACCGACAGATCATGCTGTCGAGTGCGTATCGGCAATCCTCGCGGCGACCGCGGTTCGACACCGAGGCTGGCTCACCCTTGGCACGTGGCGAAGAGGCTGACCCCGGAAACACTCTGCTCTGGCGAATGAACCTGCGTCGGTTGGAATCCGAAATCGTTCGCGACTCGATCCTGACTGCCTCCGGCGCGCTCGATCGCACGGCGGGCGGCCCCCCCGTCGAGATTACCAAACCAGCGGACGGCTTATCGGAGGCCGCGTCGCACCGTCGCAGCATCTATTTGTTCGCCCGGCGGGTTTATCCGTTGAAGTTCCTGGAGATCTTCGATTCGCCCATCATGCCTGTGAACTGTACTCAGCGAATGAGTTCGGCGACCGTGCTGCAATCTCTGGCCCAGCTCAACAGTGAATTCTTGTTCGAACAAGCGGACCGCATGGCCCTCCGGGTGGCCGATTCCTCCGGCGCCGATTCCGCCGCGCAAATCGGAATGGCGTTCCAACTGGCTCTCGCGCGAAAACCCACGGGCGCGGAGTTGAAACACTGTCTGGCGTTTGTCAGCGAGCAGGCGAAGAATCACGAGTCGGCCAATACCCCGGCGGACAAGGCGACCAGGATGGCCCTGGCCGACATGTGTCACATGTTGCTGTCAACGAGTGAGTTTCTCTACGCGGAGTAATCGAATCATGACGGTCTCCCGACGTGAATTATTGAAGTCGCTCGGCGGCGGCTTCGGATCGCTGGCTCTGGCTGGCGTCATGAGCGATGCCCGTCTTCTGGCTGCGGATTCGGAGACGACAACGAACCGTCACCGCAACACCCTCGCCCCGCGCGATGGCCATTTTCCCGCGAAGGCCAAGGCGATTATTCAACTGTTCCAAAACGGTGGTCCGTCGCAAATGGACCTGTTCGATGACAAGCCCGAACTCTCCAAGCGCAACGGCCAGCCACATCCGGAACAGGTCGAAACGTTTCAGCTCGGCAACAAGAACGTGCTGATGGGAACGGCGTTCAAGTTCGCCCGCCACGGCCAGAGCGGCATGGAGTTCTCTGAGTTAATTCCGCACTTGTCGTCCGTCGCGGACGACCTGTGCCTGGTGCGGTCGATGTTTACGGAGAACAACAACCATCCGTTCGCGATCAACATGATCCAGACGGGCAAGACGTTCTGGGGGCGCCCCGCGATGGGATCGTGGATTGGTTACGCCCTGGGTTCCGAGAATCAGAACCTGCCGGGATACATCGTGCTGCGCGATCCGGCGGGCTACAACACTTCGGGCAAGATGGTCTGGTCGAGCGGCTGGTTGCCCGCGGTGTATCAGGGGACCGAGTTCAGTTCATCGGGGACACCGGTCCTGCACTTGCAGCCCTCACGAACGATCTCTGCGGACGCTCAGTCGCGCTCACGTGAGTTCCTTGCACAGCTCAACTCGCTGCACTTGGCCGAGCACCCGCGCGAATCGGAGCTAGAAGCGCGGATTCAGAACTTTGAACTCGCCGCGCGGATGCAACTGTCAGCGACTGACGTTCTCGACCTGTCTCGCGAGACCGAGGCGACTCGCAAGCTGTACGGCCTCGACAATCCAGCGACGGCCGGTTACGGAGCGCGATGTCTCATGGCGCGCCGGCTGGTCGAATCGGGAGTGCGATTCGTCCAGGTCTTCCCGCCGCTCAGCCCGAGTTTCCAACCTTGGGACAATCATGGAGACCTGAAGAACGGACTCAAGACAATCTGCGGCCACGCGGATCAGCCGAGCGCCGCGCTGATCACGGATCTGAAACAGCGCGGACTGCTCGACGACGTCATCGTGCAATGGACGGGTGAGTTCGGACGCCTGCCGATCACGGAAGGCTCCGACGGCCGCGACCACAACCGCCACGCTTTCAGCCTGCTAATGGCCGGAGGCGGCTTCAAGCCGGGACACATCCACGGCGCGACAGATGAGTTCGGCTACAAGTCCGTCGAGAATCGCGTCAGCGTCCCCGACCTGCACGCCACGATCCTGCATCAACTGGGCATCGACCACACTCGGCTCAGCTTTACTCACAACGGTCGTCCCGAGCGACTCACCGACCCCGAAGTCACCGGCGCTCGCGTCGTGAAAGAGTTACTCGCATGAAGTCATTCCAGTTTGCGATTGACGGCACAGACGACTTTGGCAATCTCGAATCGCTCACGCAGTTTTCGACCGCCGTCAACTGGATTGAAAAAAACTCAGCAGCCGAGTGTCAATCGCCTCTGGCTACATTGGCTCGACCGCCGGAAAGCCTCACCATGAATGATCAAAAACTCAATCGGCGCGAATGGTTCGGCGCAACGGCAGGTGCATTGTCGCTCGCCGCATGCGGCGGGATTCGTCGAGTTAGCGGAGCGGAGGCAAAACGTCCGCGCGTTGCGGCCGTCATTACCGAGTTCACTCACCGCAGTCATGCGCATGTGATCCTCGAAAACTTTTTGGAGCCGTATTACTTCAACGGCAAATTGACCGAATCGGGAATCGACGTCGTCAGCCTCTACGTCGATCAGTTCCCCGCCGATCGGGACATGGCGCGCGATGTCGCGAAGCAGTACGGCATCAAAATCTACCCGACGATTGCCGAAGCGTTGCAGCTTGGCGGCACAGAGCTGGCGGTCGATGGCGTACTGTCGATCGGCGAGCACGGCAATTATCCGAAGACCGACCGCGGCGCGATCATGTATCCGCGAAAGCGATTCTTCGACGAGATCATCGCCGTCTTCCGCCACAGCGGCCGAGTCGTCCCGCTCTTCAGCGACAAGCACTTGTCGTATCGCTGGGACTGGGCTGACGAGATGTCACGCGTCGCGCGAGAACTCAAGATTCCATTCATGGCGGGAAGCTCGGTCCCGTTGGCTCAGCGACGCCCGCCGCTCGAATTGCCCGAACACGCGGTGATCGAAGAGGCGGTCTCAATCCACAGCGGGCCACCGGAGATCTACGACTTTCACGGACTGGAAGTGCTGCAGTCGATGATCGAGGCACGACGCGGCGGCGAGACGGGAGTCAGCGAAGTCCAACTGCTCGAAGGAGACGCCGTCTGGCAAGCCGCCGCCGACGGACGTTGGAGCTACGCGCTGGCTGAAGCGGCGATGCACGCCCAAGCGGGCAAAGAGGTCGGTCGGCTTCAGGACTTCATCGAACCGGCCGACGGCAAGCAACATCCCGTCCATGCGATCCTGATCAAATACCGTGACGGCCTGCGAGCCACGGTCTTGCGCATCGGCAATGTTTCCACACGCTGGTGCTTTGCCTGCCGACTCGCGGGAAAACCGGAACCGCTGGCGACCAGCTTCTACGTCGGCCCGTGGGAGAATCGCAATCTCTTCAAGGCGCTGTCGCACGCGATTCAAACTCACATCCGCGACAAGCAAGCTCCGTATCCCGTCGAGCGGACTCTGTTGGTCACCGGCATGTTGGCCGCCGCGATGGACTCGCGCTTCGAGCAACACAAATTGATCGCGACACCGCACCTCGGTGTGACCTATCAGCCTCGCGACTTTCGGGCGATGCGCGAGATGGGGGAGTCTTGGAAGATCATCACAGAAGAGATGCCTCAACCCAGAGGAATCAACCCTGGCGGTCCGCGACGAAAGTAATCGCAGCCTGTAGAAACCCTCCGTGGCATAGGCTTCCAGCCTGTGATTTTTGGTTGAACACGACAGACTGGAAGACTATCCCACGATTGTTCAACGAGCGTGATAGCGCACACGACTCACATTCACGACGAAAGAAACGACCATGAACCGATTCGGATTTTTGTGCTGTTTCGCGTTGCTGTTTGGCGACGTGATCTCAGCGCGGGGACAAGACGCCAAGGCGAGTGCCGTCGCGTCGCAGCCCGTGCATCCAGTGCTGATCTCGAATGAACACGGTCCGCTCACGCGAGTGGTTGTGGATGTTGCGAACGGCGCAGGGGTGGTCGCGAAGTCGTTCGTCTTCCAGCTCGATGGCACGGACGATCTTGGCGATCTCGAATCGCTCACGCTGTTTTCCACCGGCGACAAAGAGGAGTTCTCGTCGGCCACGCCCATCGGTGAGCCAGCCAAGCCGGCCAAAGAAGTGACGTTTCGTGGCGAGCGTTTACTTGCCGACGGCAAGAACGTGTTCTGGCTGTCGTGCAGATTGAACCCGATGGCGGATTTCTCGCATCGAGTCGCTGCGACTTGCCGTTCGATCGAAACGACGACTGGTAAGTTGACTCCGCGCGATGACTCGCCCGGTGCGAGACATCGCATCGGCGTCGCGCTGCGAAAGCACAAGGACGACGGCGTTCACACCTATCGCATCCCGGCGCTGGCCACGTCGGCGAAAGGGACGTTGCTGTGCGTCTACGACATGCGTCGGCGGATGGGTCGCGACTTGCAAGAAGACATCGACATCGGACTCAGCCGCAGCACCGACGGCGGCCAAAGCTGGGAACCGATTCGCGTGATCATGGACATGGGGGAGTACGGCGGGCTGCCGCAGGAGCTGAATGGTTGCAGCGATCCGGGGCTCATCGTCGATCGCCAGACGGGCGAGATTTTTTGCTTCGCCGTCTGGATGAACGGCAAGCCGGGCAAGCATCAGTGGAACGACGACGGCTCCGAACCGGGCTTCGAAATCGGCAAGAGTGCTCAGTTCCTGATGGTCCGATCGAAGGACGACGGCCTCACTTGGTCGAAGCCGGAGAACCTGACTCGTAAACTCAAACAAGAAGCGTGGTGGTTGCTCGCGCCGTCGCCACAGCAAGGGATCAACCTGCCGGACGGGACGTTGGTGATGCCGGTCCAAGGACGCGATGGCCGAGCGGCAACAGCGACGTTTTCGACCATCATGATCAGCTGCGATCATGGGATGACCTGGACCATTGGCAAACCCGCCTACAGCGGCGGCAACGAGTGCCAAGCGGCGCAACTCGGCGACGGCTCGATCATGCTCAACATGCGCAACGACCACGAACGTTTCCGCGCCGTGTTCATTACAAAGGATCTGGGCCAAACTTGGCAGCCGCACGCGACCAACCGCAACACGCTGATCGAACCAAACTGCAACGGCAGCCTGCTGCGAGTCGACTACGAAGCAACTGGCGAGAAGAAACACGTCCTGCTGTTCGCCAACCCGCACTCTCAGAAAGGCCGGACTCATCAAACAGTGCAGGTCAGCTTCGACGACGGACTGACTTGGCCGGACTCGCATCATTGGTTGTTGGATGAAGGCCGAGGCGCCGGTTATCCGAGCCTCACCCGCATTGATCGCGATCATGTCGGAATCGTGTATGAAGGGAGCCAGTCGCATCTCGTGTTCGAGAAGCTGGCGCTCGTCGATCTGCTGGAGCCGACACGCCGTCACGCCTCGCGCGAGGTCTGGCAGCGCGAAGTGTCGCTGGAAGGGGCTCAGTTTTTGGAACGTCGCTGTCAGTCCGCCCCGTTCGGCGACAGCAGTTTTGATCTCGGCGGCCTGCGCGCGGGCATGGGTTCAAGACAAGAGCCGACCGTGCCAGGAGTCAAGCTGACCAAGATCAAAGTGGGCGACGTGCCATGTGAATGGGTCGTGACTCCCGATGCCGATCCCGCTGTGCGACTGCTGTATTTGCACGGTGGCGGATCAGCTCAGCCTCGAACAGCACTGACCGG
>JAPLNX010000053.1 GCA_026400935.1 Planctomycetia bacterium
CACAACTCTGCCACGCGACACCTCCTGGTCTGGACTCCTGCGCTCCAGCCCATAGTCACACGACCAGAGAACTCACGCAGACATATTCCAGGAGACAGAGATACCATACAAACAGAAAGAGCGCAAGTCGCCCTAGATTAACCAGTTATGCGCGCTGGCCCTGCGTCTGAACGTCAAAACCAATTCGATAAAAGCCTTGAATGTGACCACTCACAAAAAAATGAGCGAGCAGCCAAGCAATTCTAGATACCCGGGTATTTCCTCATCCAAAGCCAGGGGAATCCTCATTACGGGCTTGCAAGCCATTCTCTAGACTCCCTATTTAGAAAAAGTATTTGCCACCAATCCCTCATGAATAGCGGGTCATTTCTACGAATGATTTCGCGGGCCTGTTCCGGAGGCTTGGTAGCACTGCTTTCGCAGGGAATCATCGAATGGGATCTCTTCGACTGTTGCTCGCGTCTGACTACGCATTGCCGCGAGCTGGATTGCGATTGCTGCTGGAGTCTGTCTCCGGCTTTGTCGTCGTGGGTGAAATTGATCAGGCAGGCTTGCTTTCAGAGCAGATCAAGTTGGTCCAACCCAATGTTGTAGTAATGGCGGTTTCTCCTCGATCGGGATTTGGCACTTCGTTGATCGAATCACTGGCGCAGGAGCACCGAGCCCTCAACCTGGTTGCGATCTGGACGCACGATGAGTCGTCTTTTGTTCGGCTGCTTATCTCCGCTGGAGTTCGTGGATACGTCTGCGACCAGTCGCCACCGCTTGAACTGTTTCAAGCCATTCGAGAAGCCGCTCAAGGCAGAATTTACATCGACTCGCTGGTTTCCAGTCGAACCGATCAAGAATCACTCAGCAAGGTGAAAGTCGATGGTCCACGACGACCTGCGTTCTTGAGCCGCCGAGAAACCGACGTCTTGAAGCTACTCGCTCGTGGATTTACGAACCAACAAGTCGCAGACAGCCTAGTCTTAAGCGTCAAGACCGCTGAGACCTATCGCGTTCGATTGACTCGCAAACTCGGGGTCAAGACACGGTCAGAGTTATTCAACTATGCCTTCGAAGTTGGTATGGTCGATCTCAACGATCTGACCAAAGGGCAAGCAGCGAAGTAAAGAAGTCGCTTGGTCGTAAACCTACTTGAGGTCGTAACACGCCGCCTCTTCCGCATTACGAACGAGCAATCGCCCTCGCGCGAGTACTGGATTGTTCCACGTCTTCCCTTCGATCGCTCGAAACCTCGCAAGCTCGCGCGGCAATTCTGGTGACGCCGGCACGAGGACGACATCTCCTTCTTCCGACAAGATCACGAGCTTGTCGTTCGCAAGCAGCAATTGACCGTATCCGTAACGGCCCTGTTTCCAAACTCGCTTGCCGTCCTTCAGGTTCAAACAGGTCAGCAAACCTTCATCGAGCCCGTAAACATAATCGCCGCGCCGCATCGCACTATCGAACTTCAGTTTGAACTGCTTCGACTTCCAAACGTCTTGCACCTTACTGCCTGAAGCCGCGCTCGTCACAGTGAGCAGCGCTGAACCAAGCCCGTAACCCGATCCGATCAACACCGAATGCTCATCGACAACCAACGGTTGAGCCGCGTTGATCTGCGGCGTGTTCGTCCATTCGAACTGCCACAACTGCTGTCCTTTATCAAGCGACAACGACGAGATGCCGACTCCGTCGAAGATCAGCACTTGCCGCTCGCCGTTCAATGTCGCGAGATGCGGAGCTGCGTAACTGCCGTAATGGTTTCCCGTAGTCCAAACTTTCTCGCCGGTGTCGCGTCGGTAAGCGATAACCGCCGAGTTCTTCCCTTTGCTCGCGTCGTCGTTACTTCCCGGAGCCACGATCACCAACTCATCAACAACAAGCGGCGAGCCCGCTTGTCCCCACGGCAGGTTGGTTGAACCCGCGTCATCCAAAATGTTGCGACTCCAAATGACTTTCCCCGACGCGGCATCAAGGCAATTGAGAATTCCCGTCGCCCCCAGCGCATAGCATTTGCCGTCATGAATTGTTGGCGTCGATCGCGGCCCATTGCCTCCTTGCACGCTTTCAAAGCGAACCGCGTCGCTATGCAACCAAAGTTCTTCGCCAGTCTGGATGTCATAGCAGACCACCAACTCTTCCGGCCCGCGTTGCTCAAGAGTCCAAGCTCGCGGTCCAATCGTGGCGAACGACCCCCAGCCCAATCCAATCGGATGCCGCCAAAGCTGCTTCGGTGGGTTTACTTCCCAATCCATTCGCAACGGAGGACCAACCACAACACCGTCTCGATTTCGCCCGAGATACTGAGGATTGTCTTCGTCGATCGGCACGAGACTATCTGCCGAACTCAATACATCGGGTTTGCTCACCCCATCAGCCGCCGGCCCTGCATCAACGGTATCAGTAACGTTTCCCACAGGAATCGATCGTGGACCACGTTCTTTGAAGAACTGTTCCGCTTTGGAAATCGCAGTTGGTTTCCACCGACAAGAAAACTTCGGCGTCATCGCACCGTCGAACTCATCAAATCGAAACGCGGCCACGAACACGGCAAGTGCCGTCACGAAGACGATCAATCCTTGTGATCGAATCTTCCATGCGAGTCTCGACCAAAACGTCCACCACAACAACATCAAAAAGACCGACAGCGGCCAAATGATGAACAGCGACGTGAAGACCAAGTACGAGAGGTTTTCCGAGAACGCCCACATCGAAGCGAGTTGCAAAACAACTCCCAGCCCAATCGCAGCGGGCGCTGGCCACCAACGTGGTTGCACCACATCGTGGCGGCTCGTCGCGGCAGAATCATCGGTGCTCATTCCGTCTCATCTCCGAATTGTCTTCGCAGTGACCGAAGGAAACGCACGAGCCTGCGCGGCCAGAAAACACAAATCCCTCGGCGGCCCAACTTTGACGTGATACGCCAACGAAGAGGCTGAGGGATCATTGCGAGCGAACATTGCTGTCGCAAGCTGCGGATTACTCATGGAAAAAATCGCCGACGCTCGTTTGGTGTCGGCAGCCGACAGGTCTGCTTCTGACCGAACAGTCTATAGCGATTCACCGAGACAATCCGATATCCGATGTCTCGGATCGGTCGCGGGACGAGCCACAGCAACGTCCCTAAAACAGACCACGTGCCTCCAAGTTGCCAGAAGACTCGCACAACCGCAGACGTGCGAGCAAACAATTCTCCGGCTTCGTCAGCCCAGACGACGGTATCAAATACCGGTGTCCCCAAATCGGATTGCTTCGCGAATCGCTGCGTGAGTTGCAGGCTGCTGGCAGTCTCACCCTGTAGCGGAGCGAAGCGGATCGTTTCTCGACGGTCGCGGGACAGAACGAAGTCCACAAAGCGGTTACACAACCCGCAGACACCATCAAAGAACACAACGTTTGTCGGACCAACCTTCGTTGGCTCAACGCTTGTCGGACGATCCGCCTCGCTGATCGCAGCAGACATCGGCACCACCACAACCGAGTCTCGATTGACCAACTCCACGGCATCAGTTGTTGCAGGTGTTGCCGAATTCATGAACCAGTTCCCAAGGAAGTCCGACATTTCGTCGAAAGCTTGTATCCAATAATCCAGACATCGCCGGTTCGAGCACATCCAACTCACCCCGCAACACTCTGAGGTGCGCAGGAGCTTCGATTCCTAGTTTCACGCGACCGCGTCCCGTTTGCACGACAGTCACCACGATGTCTTCGCCAATTCGAATTGTCTCAGTCTTTTTGCGAGTAAGTACTAACATGGCCAGCTCCCCTTTTTGTTTGCCGCCGTGTGCATCTTTGGTCGGTGAAAAGCGACCTCGGAACGGCAGCAAGTTTGCTCCCTCTTCGATGAGTCTCCGTTGCTCATCTCGATGGAATTACGAAAGCGAAGAGCGTGCCAAAGCCTGAGCCAACATTTTTATTGGCTCTGCGACATGCGGTTCAAACACAGAAATCCTCGGTGATTCAGCCAACAAACAACATCTCAACAATCCACAATACTGGCATTTGATCCTCTGGCCTCGCACTCTCGCCAACTAAACCGCCAAAACCTCTGCAAGATTCACACACAGAATTACAACGGCTCAATGCCGCACCGGCGTTCTTCGCCGCAGTTGGTCATTTGGCAATGACGGCGACGCGCCGGTCTGCCACGGGAAGAATTTTCGCGGCCGGCGGTTCGTCTCCACGCCGAACCAGATCGTGCCGTAGGCGTACTCCCAACCCAGGAAGCGGCGGCAGTCGGGATGTCACTGCGCGGGCTGAGACTTGGGCTGCGGATTGGGTGGCACGCCTTGAGGTTTTACGACGAGGCTCACTCTACTTTTGTTGCCACACGTCGGCAGATTCCAAGACGCTACGAGGGCCTTTGTCGTTGAGCCACTCCTTCGCTGCTGGATCATCACGCAAGTAGGCGTCCCAGAAAGCGGTACTCACCGCGAGAATCACTCGGTGATGATTCGGATTTCGTGGTTCCTTCTCACCCGGCAAAGCACGTTCGGTAAAGGCCGAGTGCTCGGCCTTGTTGAGTACCAATTCAAACTTGTCTCCCGGAGGCAACAACGGATAAACACCGCGCCGCGTTTCGGGGGTTTGATTACCAACAACTCCGCCGTCGAGCGTGCCGGTCATCAACAGCCACGGTACTTTCACTTTGGCAAATGCCGCTTTGGTATCTCCGCGCGGTGGCAGCGAAGGGCTCATCACAATGGCCGCTTTAATGCGCGATTCGGTGACTGGCTGACCGGCCAGACCAAATGTCTGCCCGGAGATCGCCTGCGTCGTCTGACCTCCGAACGAATGCCCCGACATGCCGACCTGCTTCGCATTTAGGCGACCGGCCAAAACATGAGACGACTCGTCATTCCATTTTGCCAATTGATCAAGCACCGCAGGGATATCCTGCATTCGTAGAATGGAATTCTTCACCGAAGCGGCTTCCTGCAACGCAGTCAATCGTTTAGCAGGCGGCAGGTCTTTCCAAACCGAATCATCGCTCCCCGGATGTTGCACGAAGACCGCGACGTAACCTCGCGCTGCCCAATGCTGGCCGAGAAACGGCGAGCCTTCGCGTGTCCCGCCCAAACCGTGACTAAAAACTACGACAGGAGCCTTCTCGACTTTTTTATCTTTTGGTGGCAGATAGACTCGAATCGGAAGCTCACGGTTCCGCGTCGCATCCTTGGCCGTGAAGTCGGAACTTTTCACGTCCGCATCTTTAGCGACGTGCAAAGGGTCATACTCTTCGGCCTGCAATCCGACTGCCACACACATCAGGCCTAAGCACATCAGCAGTCGCATGAATTCCTCCAGGTCTTGTAGACCTATCGTTTCTGACTCTTGTCGCTGGCTCGCCGAGAGCCAAGATGTCCAACGATACCACCTGATGTTGAAAATGGTTTCAAGCAAAGGCTTCACTTTCGTAACAGATGAAGCCCGCACCTGCCGGTGAAGCGAGACGCAGTCCGCAGTCATGACTTCACGGCTTCGCTGCGCGTCCCGAATAAGGCACAGTGTGCGCGTCGTCTTTGCTGAGTGTCCTTGTCGCCTTGCCGCGAGTTTCCTGGATGCGTACGGCGAAGGGGTCTCCGGTGTAACAGACCTCGCCAAAGAACGACCACACGGACGAGTTGTCGTTGACGAACATTGGGGCCAGCTTCCCAGCGGTCGTCGTGTAGCTGAATCCGCCCAGGATTTCGGTCCGCCCGCGGCCCAGCGTGTGGACCAGTGTGCCGCCTCGTTCGGTCTTATAGCCGAGCACCCAGACGTTGCCGCCGTCGTTGGTGAGATGCGTTCCTTCGTTTTCGATGTTGAGCTGCCTCGCCCAGACATTCTGTTTGCGAAAGCGAAAGTTGTCGCCGACAACGTCTTCCAAGAAGACGTCGCCTCCTTCGCTACGAGGCGTGCATTGGATCGTGTAGGTGCCGACGCTGCGGAGGACGACAGTGCGTTTGGTGTCGATCTCCAGACCGCCGCCAAGCCCCGCGAAGTTTTCGATCCATACGACAGGCGAATCGCCATCTTCGACGCGGAAGTCGGGCCGAGCTTCCTCGCCGTAATTGAAATAGCCGCTGATACCGATGATCCGCCGGACCTTACCGCGAATGCTCACGGTGCGGTGGGTCGTGTAGTGGTTGGGAAGAAAGACGGTCGTTGCACCCGAATCAATCGCTCGCTGAATGGCGTCTGCGTAGTCCCTCTTTCCTTCAGGATCATCAGCAAACTGCGACACGACTTTCCAAGTTGCCGGATCTTCCCATTCGGCCGGCGGAGTCTCCTTCACCGGCAGTCGCAGCGAAGTGACCGGTGACGGAAACGCGGTCGTCGCTTCGTGCGAACAATACTCGGCGATGTCCGGGCCGAGACTTCCCGGCTTGTCTTCCCCTTCGATGCGATATGCGGCGGCGAAGTCGGGAGTCTGCATATCCGCAATCGCTCGCTTGTAGCCGGTCGTCGTCACGTCGCGCAGAAAGATTCGTCCGCCGTTGTAGTTCACAATCGCCGGGGCGTGAGCCGCGTTGCCGCGACCGGTGAGCTTGGCGTCGATCAACAACAGATTCCCGTAAGTACTGACGGCAGGCACAGCGTTGTCGCTCGTGAAGCCGCGAATGCTGATGGACTGCCCTTCGTTCGTGAAACCGGCCTGCGTCTGCCCTCGCAGCGTGATGTTCTCGAAAGTCTGACTATTCACCGCTCTCGCCGCTGCGATGCCACGAGCAAACCCAACCACCTCGCAATTCTTCACGAGCAACGGCCCGTTCATATCGCGATGAGCCAAATCCAACCCGACCAATCCGCTCCCTTCGCCCGCAATGAAGCGGCAATCGCGCACCGCTCCGGTGTTGTTGGAATAGAACTGCAAGGCAATCGCTGCGGGGTTTCCGTTGCCGACATCGAAGGTCAGGTTCTCGATGTGATTGTGAAACCAATCCGCCGACCCAAACCCACCGCACCACATGATGGCCGACGGTGTCTTCGTATCCGTGAAGGTTCCGTCTTTCAGTCGCAGCACGCACGCATCGCGGTTGGCCCCGCGCAACATCGTCTTGCCCCAGTTGTCATGTCCGGCAAACTTCTTCGGCCAGGTCAGCGTCGCCGAGAGAAGATACGTCCCCTTCGGAAAGAAGAGCACTCGGTGATGTCCCACGTTCTCATTGAGCGCCTTCTGCAACGCGACAGTGTCGTCGGTCTTGCCATCTCCTTTGGCGAAATACGGAGCCTTCGTCACATCGACCACCATTCGATTTGTCGGGTAGACGGTGTCCAACTTCGGGCCGAAACTCGCTCCGCCTGGTTGGTCCGCCGCACAAAGCGAGTGGCCAGAAATCGTGAGAGTGACGGCAAACAACAGCACCGAACAACGCATGATCGGGGTTTCCTCAACGGGACGATTTGGTGATACGGTGAAGTGCGAGATGGTGGCTGACATTTCTACCGGTTGTTTTCACTTGGTCACGGACTGCATATCCCACACGCGAGCAGTTCCATCGCGACCCGCAGACGCGAGGTAGTGGCCGTCTCGGCTGAAGGTGACTGAGTAGAGTGAGGCGGTGTGACCGGCCAGCGAGGCGACTTCGGATTTTTGTTCGGTGTGCCAGACTCGGACGATTCGGTCTTCGCCGACGGACGACGCGAACGGCGTGCTGCTGGAGAAGGCGACGGCCCAGACGTCTCCTTGGTGGCCTTCGCAGGTGTGTTGGAGGCTGCCGCTGGCGGTGTCCCACAGGCGGACGGTTTTGTCCCAGCCGCTCGTCACGACTTTCGATCCGTCGGGTGAGAACGCGACGCCATAGATGCCGCCGCTGTGACCTTGCAGCGTGAGTTGTTCGCCGCCGGTCTGTGCGTCCCACAGCTTCGCGGTCTTGTCACCACTAACACTGGCCAACATGCGGCCGTCGGGCGAGAACGCGACGCCGACCACGGTTCCGGTGTGACCGGCTGCAGCGAGCCTCTTCGTGGCGGAATCGGTGTTCCAGACTTCGACTTGTCCCGTGCGGCCTCCGATCAGCACGTCGTTCGACGATTGCGAGAACGCGAGCGTGCGGATCGCGTAACCGGTTTCAAACGAGTTCACTTCACTCATTGAAGCGAGATCGAAGACGCGGACTTTGCTGTCGTCCCCTCCCGTGGCAAGCAATCTGCCATCGTGACTGATCGACATTCCCCAGACCGGGCCGGGATGAGCTTTGATTGTCGAACGGACTCTCTTCTCGGCGATGTTCCACAGCTTGACGGTTCCGTCGTCGATAGCCATCGCGAGTGTTTCGGAATCCGGCGTGAACGCGATCGACCAGACGGGGCCTGCGTTGCCGGACAACACGGCGATCGGTTCGATGCGAGGTTCATTCTTGTAGCCACGTTCGCCAGAACGTGGGTCGTCGTTCAATGAGTTTCCATTCGAGTCCGAAGCCCCCACGTTCTGGCGAACGTGGCTACGGTCCGAATCGACGTAGCGTCGAAACATCGGAATCACCACGGCCAACGTCAGCGCGATCCCCGCTGCCGCTCCGACCAAACTGTAGGCGATTCGTACGCGAGTCTTTTTTCGTGTGCAGACCGCTTGGCCCGACTTGCTGAGCGCTGCTTGAACGGCTTCGCACGCGGCTCCTTCAGCCAGTGCGGGGACTTGCAGCGGCGAGAGTGGCCCGAAACACGCCAAGATCACGGCGAACGCTTCCGAGATCGCGGCTGCCGAGACAGGTCGATCTGCCGGACGCTTCGACAACATCTGTTCGATGAGGATCGCAGCGGACTCGGGCAACTCAGGGCAGACCTGTCGCAGCGGCTTCGGCGATCTTCTTCAACATCGCGAGGACGCTCGGCGCTTGGAACGGCGGCTGGCCGGTCGCCATCTCGTACAGCACGGCTCCCAAGCTGAAGAGGTCGGATCGTTCATCCGCCACTTCGCCGAGTGCCTGTTCCGGAGCCATGTACATCGGCGTGCCGGTGATGAAGCCGGTCTGAGTCAACTTCGTGTCTTCGATCATCCGCACAAGTCCGAAGTCGGTCAGCTTGACACGGAAGGTTGAGGATCGAGCGTTGAGGGTTGAGGGTGATGCGGAATCGCTGCGGGCTTCGCCTCTCTGGCCTTGTCCCTCAGTCATCTCCAGCAAGATGTTCCCTGGCTTGATGTCGCGATGGACCAAGTTCTGAGCGTGTGCCGCCGCCAGTCCCGCTGCGGTCTGCATGCCGATCTTCAGCACGTCCTTCACCGGCAGACGCCCCTGCTTAGCAAGCCGCGCTTCGAGCGATTCGCCGTGAATCAACTGCATGACGAGATACGGCACTCCGTCGCCATCCGACTTCGCGACGTGGTGCATCGCGACGACATGCTCATGCGAGATCGACGCGGCCGCACGCGCCTCGCGACAGAAGCGTTGTCTCGCGACATCGTTCTCCTGCAACTGCGGATCGAGCACCTTGATCGCGACCGACCGACGGAGATGCGAATCGAATCCTTCCAAGACGATCCCCATGCCGCCGCGACCTATGACGCGCGCGATGTCGAAGTGATCCAAACTGCCGAGATAGGCCGGATCGGACGGCGGCCCGAGAAAGTCGAGCTTCACCTGCAACAGCTCGCGCGGCGCATTCGGGACGAACGTCACCGCCAAGTCCCGCTCCGCCGAACCGACCACCGACCAGTACGCCGACCCCTTCGCAGGCTGATGCCGATCAATATGCTCGACCAATTCATTGAACGTCGAATCACCTGTCGCCGTCTCTTGAATCGCCTGCTGACACTCATCGCACTCGTCGAGATGCGCGACGCAAATCTGCACTCGATCATCCGACAATCCTCCCTCGACCAACTCACGCAACTCGTCGTGAGTCGGGCAGGTGCCGCTGCAATGGGAAGGTGTTGTGTTCATGGTTTGAACTTTGACGTTTTGTGGATCATTCACTCCACATGGTTTCTTGCGTGAGTTTACGACTGAATGGCAAGGGCTTTCCGATAGACGATCTTGTCATCGCCAGCCTTCCAGAACTCACGAATTCTTGCTTCCTCGGAGTAACCGCATTTTCGATAGAAAGCACATGTCGTTTCAAACTCCGGCAACCCAGAAGTCTCGATCAACAGAATGCGACCACCTCGCTTGGCGATCTCCGCTTCCGCATAGCGGACGAGTTCAGTTCCTCGACCTTGCCGCTGTCGTTTGGGATCAATCGCAATCATGTAGAGGTTCCAAGTTCCTTCCGTCATTCGCTCTGCTGCAAAGTAAGCGACTCCCATCAGACCGTTGTCATCGTCTGTGATCCAAACATGATCAGGGCCGAGGCTGCCATCAAAGTATTCAGCCAAGACTCCTTCCAATTCTTGGGTTTCACCTTCTTCTGCAATTCCAGCGGCGACTGCCAACGCAAGCAGATCGTTCATGTCATCGGGTGTGGTCGGTCGAATCATTGGCTACCTCAGAGGAATACGTTCTGAAAACCATTTTCTTTCACTCATTCTGCATCAACCATCAACCGTTCTACTTCCGCCTTGAGCCGCGTGAGGACTCGGCTCTTCGCGACGTAGATGGCTCCGGGTGACAAGCCGATGAGGCGACTGACCTCGGCGGCAGGTTGGCCCTCAACCGCCGTTTGCCAGAACGCCTGCCAAGTCTTTCCCTCGAACTCCGTCTGAATCGTCTGCATGGCTTGAGCCGCCAATTGCCGTTGGAACTCGCGCTCCCAGTCCTCTTTCAGCGAACGCGATGAGTCCGGATGAGCCGCCAGCAACTCATGCTGACCGGAATCGCCGCTCGCTTGATTGTGCGACCGGCGACTGGTCAAGAACGTCGAGAGTTTGTTGCGCGTGATCGTGAACAGCCACGCGCGAAAGCCTCCCTTTTGTTTGTCATAGTCTAGCCGATCCATCGCACCAGCAACCGACCTCAATACATCTTGCAGGAGGTCGGCCGCGTCAGCGTCTTGTAACCCACGATTGCGGACAAAGCCGTAAACCAACGGACTGTAGAGTTCCACGAACTCGCGCCAGTCATCTTGGTTGGAACCGTCACGCAGCCGCATCAACAGGCTGGCTCGCGTGACGGGCGATTCATGAACCACAAACACTCCTCCATGTAAGACCGGCAGTCAGCCGAACGCGGTAGGAGTGTAACAGACCGGTCCCCAGTAGTTGACGATCACGCCGACTGATACTTCGGGAAGTCGTTGTACCCCGCGTCGTCGAACGAGTACCACGCTGACATCTCAGCGAGAGGATTGAGCGGCCAATTGTTGGCGAAACGATCGACGAGATCCGGGTTGCTGATGAAGGGCCGACCGAAGGCGATCAGGTCGGCGTGACCGGCGGCGATCGCGGCTTCGGCGGTTTCCTGCGTGTAGCCGCAGTTGCCGATCAGCGGGCCGTGAAACAGCGTGCGGAATTCGGCGAGGGTCATCGGTTCGCCAAGTTGATGAAAGCCGAAGCCGAGTCCGTCCATCAGGTGCAAGTACGCGAGACCGAACGTGTCGAGTTGCTGTGCTACAAACGAAAACGTCTCGCGATAATCGGGTGATCCCATGTCGTTGTAGACACCGTTGGGAGACAGCCTCACGGCGACGCGGTTGGCCGGGAACACGGTCGTCACCGCTTCAACGATCTCACGCAGAAAGCGGAACCTGTTCTCGACACTGCCGCCGTATTGATCGGTGCGATGATTCGTCTTCGATTGCAGAAACGAGTCGATCAAGTAGCCGTTCGCGCCGTGCAGTTCGATCCCGTCGAAGCCCGCTGACTTCGCTCGTTCCGCTGCGAGGCGATAATCCTCGACAACGCTCACGATCTCCGCCGTCTGCAACGCTCGCGGAGTTTCATACGGCTGCTTGCCAATCGGCGTGTGCATGTACTCGCCGTTGATCGCGATGGCCGAGGGAGCGACCGCTCGCGAACCGTCCGCTCGAAAACTGCTGTGCGACGCTCGGCCACTGTGCCAAAGCTGTGCGAACATCACGCCGCCCGCCGCATGAACCGCTGACACGACGTCGCGCCAAGCATCTCGCATCGCCTCGGTGTAAATCCCCGGCGACTGATTCCAGCCATTGGCTTGCTCCGAGATCACGACTCCCTCGCTAATAAGTAACCCGGCGGAAGCGCGATCGCAGTAATACTTCGCCATCCGCGCATTCGGCAGCCGCTCATCCCCCGCTCGCGCCCGAGTCATCGGAGCCATCGTGACACGGTTCTTCAAAGACAAGCCGCCGAGAGAAACCGGCGTCAGCAAGCTGGAACTCGACATGAGAAACTCACTTTCAAGGAATGATTCAGAAGTCTCTGTTTCGGACGCGTGATTTGAGCCTGTGTTGAGGTATACCGCAGCCTCTCGCGGACCTTACACGATCTCGCGAAAATTGTTCTTGAGGACGCGGAAAGCCAACCGCCTATGTTGGCGGCTGATTCGAAATCGTCGTCTCGATGCGGCGATCAGGGATCAGCCACATGGCTGCAACAAGGCAATAAACGCCGCACGCGATTCCCGGATGAACGAACGCCAGCGGCAGCGCGAGGGCGTAGAGGACGATTGAGAGTTTCCCTTTGAAGTCGGTGTTCATCGCCTTTGCCAACGTCGAGTCTCGCCCGTGATGGCAGACCAACAGGTGAACCAGAATGAAATACGCGACCGCCGAGCACAACTGGATGATGCCATAAACCACAACCGGCCAAGTCGCGAAGTTGCTGCTCCCTAGCCAGCTTGTTCCGAACGGTACGAGCGAAATCCAAAACAGCAAATGCAGGTTCGCGAGCAACACCGCTCCGTTGACCGACTTCACCGCCTGAAACAAGTGATGGTGGTTGTTCCAGTAAAGCCCGACGAGCACGAAGCTCAGCACATGACTGAGAAATGCGGGAATCACCGGCTCCAACCCGCTGATCTCCGCCGTCGCGGGCACCTTCAAGTCGAGCATCATGATCGTCAGCACGATGGCAGTCACTCCGTCGCTAAACGCTTCCAACCGGCTGCGTGTCATCATTCAACAGTCCTTGCGACGATGCGTCGTATTTGACCAATCAATCTGGCGTGCGGAGTTCGGTCTCAATATCACGGAGCCGATGGGCGTGTTGGCCATGTCGTCACAGAAAAATCGTCGAGGTCGAATGACGAGACTTGGCTGGCGGCGGATGGCATCACGACGAGTTGGCCGACGTGGCGGATCGTTTCGGACCACGAGCAGCCTTGCTGAGAGCGAGTCCAGCCGGCGGCCTCGGCTTCGGCGTCATTCCAGTCCAAGCGCAGGGTGGTGGACCACGTTTGCCATTCGGGGCCGGGAGTGGGTGAGAACTCGTGAATCCAAGCGCCGGTGTCTCCGGCGAAAATCTCGACGCGGGCTTTGCCGCTTTGCGAATCACTGCGCAGGGCGAACGAAATCGTGACCCCTTCGCCACCGAAATGCTTCGGCCAATCACCCGCGAACTTTCGTTGAGCGAGCGACAATCGCGCGAACGGCTTCAAATTGTTCGCGCGCGATAGCCGGACGAAACCGTTGCGCAGGCCGCCGTCGCGATAATGCTTGATCTCATCGACGCCGAGCCAACCGACCGTGTCGGTGTCGAACGAATCGGCTTCCGTGATGATGCTCGATGGAACCTTGGGCGGTTCGCGGCGCAGGAACATCGCGTCGAATTCTGGTCCGCCGTTGGTGACGCCGGGCCAAAACAGCCGCGAGCGAAGTCGCGTGGTGTTCGTCAGCGTGATGGGTTTCTGCGGTTCGTTGGAGCTCAGCGTCGGTTCGCGACCATCCAGCGTGTAGCGGAGCGTCACTGATTCGGTCCCCTTCGGCTTCGCCAACGTCACTGTCAGTGAATCGTCGAAGCGTCGCACTCCCGTGTCGGTCGTCGGAGTCGCGAGCTGACTCAGGCCGCGAAACCCAAACAACGTCGCGCGGTCCAGTTCAAATTGCAGCCGGACGATTTTGCCTCGTAATGTCGTTTGATCACGACCAGAAAACGTCACTCGTTGCGACGGGCCGCTCTGAGTGATCGGTTCAGATGGCTCGGACGAGAAGTTCTCGGCGTCGAGCACGCGGACTCGCACCGTACCGTTCGAGATGTTGGCACTCACAGTCAGCGGTTCGTCGGAGACCAGCATCGGCTGCGTCGTGAGGATCGCGGGGCGAGCACCATCGAGCGGCTCGCACCCGACAAAACCATCGACTGGCAATCGCGCGAGCATCGGAAGGCAATGCCTCTTCCAGCCGAGATGCGGTGTGTCGCTGCCGCCGTAAAAGATGAGCAAGCGACCGCCTTGAGCGATCGCCGGACCGGCCGGGCCATAGATGCACATCGAGTCGCCGCTGCCTCGTTCGCCGCGTGGAATCAACGGCTGACCCGGACTGATGCGATGCCAGGTGATCGAGTCGGGACTCCACGCCAGCTCGCAATCGACCGCCCGATCGCGGCCGGGGTGGTACATCATCAAGTAGCCGAAATAGACGTTGCCATACGCGAACGCCGGCATGCAGTACGTCTGCGTGACGCGTCCCTCGGTGGCCGACGACCGCATCACGACTCCGGTCGATTTCCAGTGCTGGAAGTCGTCGCTCTCAAACCGCGCGACCAATCGCTCGCCGAGGTACGCTCGTGAAAACAGCACATATTTTTGCAGCCGCTCGTCCCAAAACGCGTTGTTGTGCGTGTCGCCGCTGTAGCTCGCAAAGCCCTGCGGCTCGACCGGTTCCGACCAACGGACGCCGTCCGCCGAGAACCGCGTTCGCAGTTGGCCCGGCCCCACGTCGTAGATCATCCTGAATCGCCGAGTGGCATCCGGGTCGTGCGCATCGAACATCACTCCGGCATTCGGCGTGTCGCGCGTGACGATGTTCGTCTTCTTCGAGCCAGCGAACGCATGCAGCCCCAACTCGGGCTTGGTCCAACTCAGGCCGTCCGGCGAGGTCGCGTACAGCAGATACCAACCCTGCTCGTGAATCGTCGTCGGCCCGTCCATTCGCGCAATCACGTCGGCATCGTGCAAGACGCACTTGTACCACAGCTTGAAGAGCCGCTCGCGCGAGTCGAACCAGACGTTCGGATAGAGATTGTTCGTCGCGTTCTCCCACGGGCGATCCGCCTGGAACAACACCCCGCGCGACTCCTTCTCAACTCGCACCGGCGTCATCTTCGCATTGTCGAGCGACTGCACGACCCGCGTATCGAGCACCAGTTGCCGCAGTCGATCATACCCCATCACAACCGGCTCACCCGCTTGCGCCGCTGACGAGGCGCTCGCCAATCCGACCACCAACAAGAACCCGATCCGCCACACGACACCGCAAAACCCCGTTCCTAGTTTGCTCATGGCAAGCTCCTTGTTTCTCGACGTTAAGCTTCCGGTCGGCGTGCGTCATGACCGCTGTCATCCTCACCCAATGCCGCGCCAAATCCATCTGCGACAGGATATCGGAGAATGCCCGCTGTCCGCCGCGCGGCGGCAGGAATTTGGCGTGTCCGTTTGGTGGGCCTCGAAATGAATTACCGATCCATTCGAGGGTCTTTGTTGAAATCTCGGCGACTCTATTCTAGCATTAGAATATGGCGACCGATGAGATGTCCGAACCTGAGTTACTCGTACTGGGCCTCGTGGCTGAGATGCCGCGGCATGGCTATCAGTTGGCTCAAGAGATCGAGCAACGCGGCATGCGGGAATGGACTCCGATTGGCTTCTCATCGATTTATTTTCTGTTGAGCAAGCTGGAGTCGAAACGTCTGGTCCGATCGAAAGAGCCCGCTGGAGAGAAAGCAAAGAAGGTTTTCACCATCACGAAGGCCGGGCGCAAGGCGCTGGTCCAGCAGACTCTCTCCTCATTGAGCACGGTCCGATCCGTCTATTCGTCCGCGTTGTTGGGCATGCTGCATTGGCCCGTTCTGGAGAAGGACGATGCGCTTCAGGCATTGCAGTCGCGGCGTGAGGCGATCGCGGCGGAGATGACTCGCCTGCGTGACGTGCAGCTTGAACGACAGCCGCTGCCGGATTTCGTGGAGTCGTTGTTTGACTTCGCTCTCGGTCAGCTCAAGGCGGAAGAGGAATGGATCGTACGGACGCTGGACTACATGAAAACCAAACCCTGGCTGGAGTGAGGAAGACGCGATGGGCGCATTGGACTCGAAAGAAAAAATCAAGGAGCTGTATCAGCCGTCAGCCGCAGACTTCTCGATGGTGGACGTGCCGGATTTGCAGTTCGTCATGATCGACGGAGAGGGCGACCCCGGCGGCGAACTCTTTCAGCACCTGACCCGCTGGATCTTTGCCGTCGTCCATCCGATCCGGCTCATTGCCAGAAAACGTATGGGCAAAGACTTTGTCGAGCCGCCGCTGGAATGCCTCTGGTGGTCGGACGACATGAATGACTTCATCGCCGGGAAGAAAGACAAATGGAAATGGCGGCTGATGATCGTCACGGCGGACTGGCTGGAAGAGGAGATGTTCGAGCAAGCCGTCAATGAAGCGAGCAAGAAGTTGGGCGAGGTTCCCCGCACTCTGAGGCTAGAGCGATTCGCGGAAGGCAAGAGCGTTCAGATCATGCATGTCGGGCCTCCCGGCAGTCAGGCGACTCCGATAGGGCGACTGCACGAGGAATTCCTGCCGACGAACAATCTGATTCCCAACGGGTATCACCACGAGATCTATCTCAATGATGCTCGACGAGTTGCTCCGGAGAAGCTCAGGACCGTGTTGCGTCAGCCGGTTCGTTCGTGTGTTCCCGCAGTCGTGAAACGTCGACGTTCTTCGACTGCTGCGTCAAAGAAGAGCAAGGCTTCAAAATGACAACGCCCCGTCGCAAAGGGAGACGTCGCTTGGTCCAGGTTCTTCTCGCACTGCTTTCGGTCGCGGTTGTCCTGTTCGCCGTTGCCTGGCTCATTTCGGCGACCAGCCTGACCGGTGCTGATCACAGCCGATACGACCAGCCTCGCCCTGCTTCAACAGCAACGAGCAGTACCGAAAGCAAAGATCATGCAGCAGCTTCTGAAGCCATTGCGAAGGGCTGGGCAGAACCGCCGTCGGCAAAGGGCAAGGACATGTTGCAACTCATGCGAGACGCGCTGAACGAGCGAGGCGCGTCGGCGAAAATTCGTGCCGATGTGCGTGAGGTGGACGCTAACGGACTCAAAGCCGAATGGGTGCTGGCCCCAAACGCCAAGCCATCGCGACGACTCCTCTACATTCACGGTGGAGGGTACGTCATGGGTAGTCCTCGGAGTCATCGCCCGGTGACGAGTCGGCTCTCGGAAGTTTCCGGCTCAATTGTGTTGGCGATCGACTACCGTCTCATGCCGGAGAATTCGCGCATGGCGGGTATTGAAGATTGCCGGCTGGCTTACGACTGGCTTCTGGCGAACGGGCCAGATGGCTCCCTCGCAGCCGAGACCCTCATTGTCGCTGGAGATTCATCTGGCGGTAATTTTGCGTTGACGACAGTGGCGTGGGCACGCGACACAACACGGCGTCTGCCCGATGCCGTCGTGGCATTGTGCCCGCAAACGGATGTGACACTCAGCAGCCCAAGCCTGGTGAAAAACGCTGCAACCGATGTCATGCAAGGCAAGTCCTTCGGTCCGGTCGTCACAGCTCCGAAAGTGTTTTCGATGTGGGGCACTTTTCTCATGCACAAACTCAATCCGAGCAGTCCGTTGATGTCCCCGTTATTGGGAGACCTTTCACAACTGCCCCCGACTCTGCTGCAAGCATCCGAGTCCGAGATGTTCCTGGACGATGCGATCCGATACGCGAACAAGGCGAATGCACAGGGCTCGATCGCCGAGGTGCAAACATGGCCGAAGACCATGCACGTCTGGCATGCGTTCGATGTTCCGGAAGCCGATGAGGCATTCGAGAGAATCAGGGAATTCATCGAGAAGCATGTCCCGAGCGGCAATCTTCCGTCGAACCACCTTTAGTCGAACCTCATTGAGACAACTTACCGAGCGTTAGCCAGCCGGGTGCGTGCTGGTCCTGCGTCTGATTGGCGAAGCGCAGGGGCTTGCCGTTGGCGAGGGGATTGATGACTCGCAGCGCGATGAAGCGGTCTTGGGGCTGAACTCCTGCAGGAATCTCCAGCGATGCGGTCCACCCCCGTTTGTCGTCGCCGGGGAGCAGTCCCGTCAGCTTCCATGCGACGGGGCAGCGGTGAAGGACTTCGCCCTTTGCGTCGAGCAAGCCGAGTTCGAGATTCCAATCGCGATAGAACGGCGCGATGCCCTGATTGATGACTTCGCAGCGGACCTCAAGTTTGTCGGCAGCTTTCAGAGTCGCGGACTTCACATGGAAGTCGTATCCCATGCGGCGGACCTGCTCGATGGCTCGGTCGTAGCGATCCTTCGACGCCTTCTTTTCAAACATCCCCGAGTCCATCAGCCACGTCGCGTGCGTCTCATCGATACACCGTTTGAAGTTCTGAGCCTGCTTCACCGTGACCACTTTGTCGAAGATTTTGCCCCAAACTTCAGGACGGATTTCTCCGCCGATGGGCTGAGTCTTCCACTTGGTCATCGCTGCGGGACCAGCCGACTTGAGGGCCGGGACGAAGAACCAATTGTCCGTCTTCTTGCCCGTGTCCAGCGTCGCCCAAGCGAACGAGTCGTCGTGATAGCCGAACGGACGGCTCGCGTTGTCAGCCTGATCCCAGTGGTCCTTGCCTGCCGGATATCGCAGCAGCACTGGCGTCTTGCGAAACGTCTTCTCGTAAGCGTCGAGCACAATCGCCTGCGTCTCCTTCGACGCCCAGAGATCATCGCGCGGGTATGTGTGCCACTCGCCCCACGTCCCCAGCAGGCCGGCATGGATGTAGGCGATGCGCGGATCGTCGTCGTACTTGGCACCCAATGCCGCGATGAACTTGACCAATGCCTCGCACAACAACGGCGATTGGTAATCGGGAGTCCGAACCTTCGCCGGCGGAAACGGTGCGGTGTTCGTGTTGACGTACTCATGCACCTTCAGTCCCGCTCGCTCCAAAAACGGCGGAATCCCCTCGGTCTTGTCCGGGTATTCGAGGAACACGCGAAACACCGTCTGATTGCCGCGCGAAGCGACTCGATTCAAGAGCTTCTCCAATGCGTCCCACTGAAACTCGTCCATCCCCTGCATGAGATCGCTCAGCGGCAAATAGCTGAACTCCATGCTGTGCGGAAACCGGTCGCGATGCGGATCGGCATACGGCACCAGCCCCTTCAGCGGGTTATCGACAGGGCTGGGCGCGACGAGAAGTTCCTCGGCATACAATGCCGTCTGACACGACAAGAAAGCGAACAGGATCAGGCAGCGAAATTGCATGGCGCACACTCTTCATTGACCTTCTTTAGAGAACTTTCTAGACGCCAAGTTGTCACCGTGAGCAATCGCTCCGGCTCTTCAACCTGTCTTCAGCCGCCGCCGCGCAGGAACAGTTCGACGATAGCATCGGCGAGTTTCGAAGTCAGGTAGCGTTTCGGGTGGCTCATGCGGGCAAAGAGGTTGATGGGCTGATCCATCAGGTTACAGAACGACAGCGCGAGGAACTCGGGGTCGGCGCGTTTGAGTTCGCCGGACTTCATGCCGTCGCGCATCAGGCGGGTGACGAGAGCGAAGCGCGTTGCCGTCAGCTCATCCAAGAACTCGGCGATCCCTTCGATCGGTGGGCCGAAGTAAGTTTGAAACATCAGTCGCGGGATGCGCGGGTCGGCGACGCAGTACTCGAACGAACGACGGACGAGCGTTCGTAGTCGCTCCTCGCAGCCGTCGATCTGTTGCAGCACGGAGTCGAGTTGCTGATGGCTCTCTTCGTACTTCTGCCGCACGAGCCGCTTGAACAAGTCGGCCTTGTCGTCGCAGTAGTAATACAGCGTCGGCTGAGTCACTCCCGCCGCGTCGATGATCTGCCGCACGCTCGTCGCCGAGTAACCCTTCTCGGCAAAGATCGTCAGCGCGCAGTCGAGCAGCCGCGCTTCGGTGCTGCTCGAACCTTCGACCGAAGCTGTGGCGACACGCGGCTCGCGTGTCTTTGATTTCGTTGCTGACCGAACCGATGCCTTCGCACGCGAGCCGCGTGCGCCACGAATCTGCGCCATCACTTCACCTCCGCTCTGCGAGTCTGCTTCAGGTCGTGACCGAGGTTGTCGAAGATCGTGTGAATCAGGTCTTCGGTGTTGTCGGCGGTCAGCAGGAAGAAGCAGAAGAGCATCTCGTCCGTTGTCTCATCGCCCCACGTGACTCGCTTGGGTGGCGACGACGGATTCGAAGGATTGTCCGCCGAGTTATCGAACACCGCTTCGACATCCAGCCGCGTACCGGCCGGGAGCTTCATCGGTCGCTCGAAGTAATACTCGTCCTGCCAGTTGTAGTTCCAATGGGGGATCGAGATGAGCGTTGTGTGTGGCGCGTGCGCCAATGGCAACGTCGCGGTCACCTTCATCGACCGACCGAGCAGGTGCATGTGTGGCACGACTCCGACGAGAATCGCATCGCGCGGCAGGACGTAGCTGGTCGAGCGGCGATAGTTCTTCTCGCCCGCGGGGATGTCCATTTCATAGTTCGCCATCCAAATGCTGCCGACGAGCTTCGCCGGTCGCTTAAGCAGTTCAGCAACGGGTCGCTTCACGAAGTAGATGCCGATCTCCGACTGATCAACTTCGACCTTGCCGGTCGGGTGATAGTGGACCTGCACGACGAGATCACTCCCCTTCTTGAGATACCGCCCCATCTCGTTGGGCAAGCGCCGCGCGGTGTTGCCGACCGACCATCCGCCGAGTGCTCCGCTGGGCAGAAAGCCCGGCCCGCCGAAGTTGCCATAACCCGGCTCGGGCGTCGCAGCATCGAGCTTCCGAGCCTGCCCCTTGTCGTCGAGAAACAAGACCGCGTGATGCACGACGCGCTTGTTGCCCGGATGAAACTCAATCGCCGCGACGAGCTTGTCTTCAGCGATGTCGATCGGAATCACAAAGTTCTGCAACAGGTCCGCACCGTCCGCTCGCACCGTGAACGGCTCGCGCATCTTCACAACGAGGTCCGGCTCACCGAGCTGCCAGCCTTCGGCGAACTTCGGCGCGGGAGGCAAGTCGGCTTCGTTCCCTTTCGAGCGACCGGTCTTGGCCCATGACTTGAAGATCGCCAACTCGCGATCGGCCAGCCAACGCTCACCGACGAACGTCGGTGATAGTCGTGGTTCGCTTTTCGAACCAACGCCGTGCCTCTGCAATTGCTGGCCATCAACACTCAGCCCCTCACTCAAAACATCCTCCGAAGAACGTTGGATCGCGGAGCGATCCACGACGATCGGCATCCACGGCGGCATGATCCGCCGCTGAGTCACCTCCACAATCTGAGCCGCATGCTTCGCGACCTCTTCGTAGTTCATCAACGAAAACGGAGCGACCTGACCGGGCCGATGACAGTTCATGCAACGCGACTGCACGACCGGCGCGACATCGCGGCAATAAGTCACCTTCGCCGCGGCATCACCGACCGGCGGTTTCTCGAAGTGGCACCCAACCGGATCAGTGCGTTCGACCGCCAACGGCTTCCCCTTCATCGCGGCTTGAATGGCATCAGCGAGAAAGTGCGATTCGGCCTTCGGTCTCCGCCGTCCCAGCGCCTCCCATGCGTTGTCGATCGCCCCGCGATAAGTCAGCCGCCCGTTGCGATCGAACACAAACGCCTCGGGCACATGCGTCGGCTTTAGCTCATCGGCCAGCAACCCCGACGCATCGAACAACACCGGAAAGCCCGCCTTGAACTCATCGAAATGATTCGCCGCCACCTCGCGAGTCACCGTCGCATCCGAAACGACCCCAAACAACTCGACCCCGGCATCCGCCGCGCCACTGACGCGCGAATGCAGTTGATTCAATGTCGGCGTGTAACCATTCGCAACCGGACACTCCGTCGAAAGAAACACAAACACGCGCACGCGACCTAAATCATTCTGCCCCAACTCGTGCGAGGCCCCCTTCAGATCGAGTAACGAAAACGTCACCCTCGGTGCAGCGTCATCCGCTTGCCGCACAATTTGCTCCGGCGACTGCGACCAAACCCAACCACAGATCCCACACACCAAGCCCGCGGCAACCAGTTCGCTCAGCCATCGACGCTTCATTAAATATTCCTCTCAAAGCCCAATCTGGATTGATCTGCTGAATTCAACTCACCCAGCATTACCAACCTAACGACCGTTAGGTTTCACGGCCATTGGAGAAATCCTTGTGAGAAACTAGAGAGGCGGGCGAGAGCACCCGCCTTAAGCCTCAAACAACGACTACTTCGAGTCGTCGTCCCTCTTGCCGTCATCATCGTCCGGCTCAGAACCGACCGCCTTGATCGCGCGAATCGACAGGCCATCGTCAGCCAGTCGCAGTTTGAGCGACGAGCCGCGTTTGAGGTCGGCGAGCTTCGCGGGTTTGCCGTCAAGCGTGATGATCGTCTCGGCGGTGATCGCGAACGATTGTTGGACCGGCTGGCCGTCGTCGTTGTCTTCGCGACCGAAGACGAGCTTGTTGCCATTGGCATCGACTTCAAGCAGTTCGCCGTCGATTAACGAGTTCTCCGCCGCTTCGGCTTCGATCGCGTTGACAAGCTTGCCGTCGCGGCCGAACTCCAGAGGCACCCGCATCCCCGGCTTGAGATCGTCGCGCGTCGCAGGGAGTCCGCCGATTCGCAGGATCGCATCGGGTGCGAGTTCCACTTCCATCGGTCTGCCGCCGCCGTCCTCGTCCTCGTCGTCGTCACCTTCGACAATCGTGATCTTCCCCGATGCGGCGACCGACTTGATCGACGCTTCGCGCATCTGACCCTGCACATGAATCTCATTCACCGTGCGATGATCATTGTCGAGTCGCAGCGAGACGAACTGTCCTTCCTTCAAATCGGCGAGCTGTCCCGCTTCAAACGCCGTCCAGACTTTTGCCTGTCCCGACACGTCGAGGTTCAACAGCGTCCCGAACTCTTCCAGCGAGATCGTCACCGTGGACGGCTTGCCCGCATTCACCGCGACGACTTTCCCTCGCAAACCCTTCTCAAAGCGAGTCGGTTCATCCTGCAACATGCCATATGCAATCGTTCCCGCCGTCAGCAGCGAGACCATGCACGCGGCAACCATTTTCAGTTTTTCAAAGCCCATCATTTTCAGAACTCCTTGTGCCAGAGTGACAGCAGCCGGGACACTCCCCGCCGCCAACTGACCTGTCGCAAATGCTCCGGCCGCATGAGCCGTTGTCGCCACGAGAGCCGTCGATCCCGCCGCCTGAGCCGTTCCCGGCACGAGCCACGCCGCGAGCGCGACCGCCGTCAGCGGGACGCCGCGCTTCACAAGCCGAGTCCGCAACTGCTCGCGTCCTCGTTCGAGCCGATCCTTCACAGCCGCCGCACTGATGCCGAGTCGTTCTGCCAATTCATCGCGACTCAGCCCTTCGATCTGGCTGAGCAAGATGGCCTCGCGAAACTTCGCCGGCAGCCGCACAAGTTCCTCATCGAGAATCTCGGACAGCTCATGTACGGTCGCGTGAGAACTCGGATCGCTCGTCGCGTGAGTCGCCTCACCTTCAGGTCGCGCCTCCGCCGCCTGCTGTTCCACAACACGCCTCCGCGCCGTCGAACCACGCAGCTTGAGTGACGTTCGTCGCGCGGTGTCATGCAACCAACCAGCGATCGACTCCTGCCAGTTCAACGATCCGGCTTTGCGAGCCAAGACCAGAAACGTAGCCTGAAACGCATCTTCGGCATCAGCCGCCTGTCGCAACACTCGCCGACAAACGCCCATTACCAACCCGGCATGACGCTGAACTAACTCCGCAAACGCAGCCTCATCGCCCGCTAGGAATCGCCGCAGCAATTCTCGATCTGCAACAACCCCACTGGATGTCAAACTGCAGCGCCCACTCGCACCGCCACTCCAACCGAGCCAGCTTCTCACCAACGACGCACGACTCATGGCAGATCTCGTTCTCTGGAGTTTCTCGCCGGAACAATCGGCGACAGGTTACCTGAGAATGCCCGCCAATCACCGCGCGGCGGTAAAAACTCGGAGAGATTTGCACTTCCGATAGTCCTCATTCTTACGCCACATCCCTACCGCCGTAGACTCAAATCACACCACACGCCCCAATCACTATTGGTGCCGTTGCCGCCGTCTTCGACTTGCAGCGTGAGTTCTTGCACCTCGCGAACGTTGATTTCAAAACGAGGCAGACTCGCGTCTGCAATTTTCTTCGATCGCCACAGTTCTTTGCCGTCCCCCGAAATGACAAACACGACCGAACCGCCATGTCCATCGGCGAGGCCCGCGAGACCAGTCAGCGTCTGCCATTTGCCACCAAGTTCGTAGGTGTGGTTGCTGGGAGCGTGTGCATACAGCCCGCTTGCGAAGAGCCGGTCGCCAACAAACAGCGCCACCGAGTCATTCGGCAAACGATTGACCATTGGACGCAGCCAGCCCACGCGTGCTTCTTTCCAAGTCGCCTCAGAGAGCGAACACTCCGCACCGTCAGCCTTTGCCGGACTGGGACCTGGTTTGAATTGGAGCGACTTCGCCAAGTTGCGTGCCGCGTCAATCAGCAGGCTCTCCGATGCACGCGGTTCCGCTTTCACACTGGCTTCGAGCTTCTGAAGTTCCGTCGCAGCAACGTCGGCATTCCCACTCTTCACAGCAGCCGCAAGCGGCATCAGCTTCAACTTCGCGTGAAACGTCCCGATATCAACAGTCCCATCGTCGCTCACCGAATACGGCAACGACAGCACTTCGTCATTGATGCGACCGCCATTGGCCTGACAGACGACAATTCGTAACGAGCCCGGTTTGCCTGTCTTGAGCGCCGCGCAACGCAAACGAACTCGACCATCTCGATCTGGAATCGCGGTCATCGTCGTCGCGTCGTAGTCGCTGCCACCGGTCGGATCCATGTAAGCAATGACCGCATACGCAGGCGGGGCCGCAGTGACCTTTGCACTGAAAAGCATTGCTTTCGAATCTGGTTCCAGTTCGACCGCGATCTCACTGAGTTTGGCGTTTGCCGCGAGATCAATCCCCTTTTCGGAACGCGTGAAGAGTGGATGACTGGCAAGCCGCAATCCTTCGCACAGCGTCAGGAACGAACCGCGACCTTCGCCGCGTCGCTCTTCACCGTAAGTGTGATTGCCACTGCCCATCAGGGCCGTCCCGAATGCGGCTCGTTCATCGGGCCGTTCGCGGTTGTGAGGCAGTCCTAATGCGTGCCCCAGTTCATGACACACGCCGCCCACAAAAATCGTGTTGTACCTGCCGACCGAAATCTTCCCGTACTGCCCGTCTCGCAACAGCGGTTCTGTCTTCGTCATCAACGCAGGATCGAGCAGCGGCGAATCGACTTGCCATGCCGTCCCGTTACGCAAACCGCCGCTCGCATAATACGGCCCATTCTGCGACATCGTGGCCGCTTGCGGATCCCAATTACTCATATTGCAGAAGAGGGCGATCGTCTCTTTGCTCGCTTCGATTCCCGCCGTTTTCAGAACTGGCAGACATTCCTGGCGAATCTCACTGCCACTCTCGACGCGATACCGCGCATACGGATGCGTGCCGCGCACCAGATGAATCGTCAGCAAACCATCAGCATCGGTCGCGAGACTGATAGTTCGCTCGCCAAAGCCAATCCGCTTCATTTCCTTGAGATAGAAGTCCCGAATATCAAACAGCACACGCGTCAGTCTTTCTCGATACTGCGGAGCCGGTTCGCGATCTTGCGGAGTCCAATAAACCACATGCAACGTGCGTTCGGATGGAACCGACTCAGAAGCGTGATAGACATCAATAATTTTGAGTGCCGCAGGCACCTGCGCTGCAATGTCCTCTTGAGGCGACTCAGCCCAACAGCATTGGCTTCGCGATGCCAAAACAATGAGCATCCAACAACCGACCGACCAAGACACCGGACGAACAAGAATTCGCAAAAGCATATTATGGGAGACTATCCGTTGATTGCATTCCCACCGGTGCGGATGAGGGCAATGAGGTCTTTGGTGGAGAGCTTCGCCGCCTGGTCGGTCCCTTCGAGGATGCCAGCGACGAGGTCACGTTTGGTCGCATGGAGCTTCAGAATTTGCTCTTCAATCGTTTCTTTCGCAACGAGGCGATAGACCGTGACCGGGCGGGTTTGGCCGATGCGGTGAGCGCGATCCGTCGCCTGGTCTTCGACGGCGGGATTCCACCACGGATCGAGATGGATCACGTAATCGGCTCCAGTCAGGTTCAGGCCGGTACCCCCTGCTTTTAGCGAAATCAAGAAGAAGTCCCCTTCGCCGCGCTGAAAGGCATCGACTCGTTCTTGACGCTTCTTCGGCGGAGTTTGTCCGTCGAGGTACTGGTATTTGATGCCGCGTTCATCGAGTGCCTCGCGGATCAAGCCGAGGTGTTGCGTGAATTGGCTGAAAACGAGTGCTCGATGTCGGCCGTCACGGAGTTCATCCACCGTTTCCAGAAACAGATCGAGCTTTGCTGAAGACTTCTTCCATGTCGCATCGACCAAGCGTGGATGACAGGCGAGTTGTCGCAACTTTGTGAGCGCAGCAAGTACTTGAAACCGCTGATCCTTGTCAGTGTTCTCAGTGAGATCAGTCAGATTTGTAATGGCCCACAACCGTGCGTCTTCGTAGCGGCGGCGTTCTTCCACCGAGAGTTCCGCCGTGAGCTGAATCTCGGTGCGCGGCGGGAGTTCTTTGAGCACTTCGCTCTTCGTGCGACGCAGGATGAATGGGCGAAGCACTCGCGACAGCGCACGCTTGCGATCGGCGTCTTTCGACTTCTCAATCGGATCGCCGAAGACTTCGCGGAAGCGTTCCCAACTTCCGAACAAGCCGGGCGAGATGCCTCGAAAAATGCTCCACAAATCGCCGAGATGATTTTCGGCCGGTGTTCCCGTCAGCGCGAGCCGCCAATCGGCTTTAAGATCGCGCACAACTTGAGCGGTCTTGGTCTGACTATTCTTGATGTTCTGTGCCTCGTCCAAAACGAGCGTGCCCCACTTCACTTCTTTCAGTTCATCAGCATGTTGTTGCACGAGGTAATAGCTGCTGATCAGCAGATCGCCGGGACCAAGCGTCTTCAGAAACTCACAACGATCGGTGTCGCGATACAAGATCGGTCGCAGTGTCGGAGCAAAGCGTTCGCACTCGCGAACCCAATTAAAGCCGACCGACACCGGTGCGATGACGAGCACCGGCCCGACTTCACGACGATCGAGCAACACGGCGAGCGCTTGCACCGTTTTCCCCAAGCCCATGTCGTCCGCCAAGCAACCGCCGACACCCCATTCAGACAAACGCCGCAGCCACTTGAATCCATCGACTTGATAGTCGCGCAGATCGGCGGTGAGCGTTGTCGGAACTTGTGGCTCAAGATCCGCTGATCGCGACAATCGAGTCAGCGTTGTCTTCCAAGTCTTTGAGGCTTTAACCGTGACATGCTCGTCGAGCAGATCAGCAATAACCGGTGCGGCAGTCGTATTGAATTCGAGCTTACCGCGATTCGAGTGCAGCATGTCCGACACTGCCGCCAGTCGATCGCGAAACGCCTGCGAGATCGAGGCAAACTGCCCTTTGCCAAGATCAATGTATCGCCGCCCGCCACGCAGCGCGGCCAACAGCGAGATCAGCGGAAACTTCACACCGTCAAGTTCGATCGATCCAGATATTCCAAACCAATCGTGTTGATCTTTGATTTCCACACGCAACGCCGAGGCCGAGATTTCGCCAAGCATTCGCATCCGCCGAACCTTCGCGTCCTCCGGCCAAACGACGATCGGGTCTTCCGCATCGCGCGCCCGCAGCGTGTCGAGCAGATCAAGCACTTCATCATCACCTTCGATGGTCCAAGCGAAGCGGTCAGTTGTCGGAAAGCGATGCAGAAACAATTCCTTCGCCAAATCGCTCGCGCAAAAGCGTTCACCATCGAGATCACGCTCTGCACGAATCCGCTCATCGTCATCGCTCTTGCCGAACACTTCCAGCGGCCCGTCACCCGGCGCGAAGAACGTCCCGGCGGCAACTGGCTGCACACACAAATCGATCGTTGCTCCAACCGGATCACACGGCGTGATTCGCAGCCGCAACCGATGGTCCGCGTCGATCAACGCACCCTTCATCGTCTCCGGCAAACCCACCGGCAACTTCGCTTCGAGCGCCGGCAAACGCTTAATGAGTTCCGCGTGAGCTTCTTTCGGTAACACCGCTTCTTTGTCGGCAAACGCTCGTGCAAGCACGATTTGCTCGCTGCTTGCGGGAGCGACAAACAACACTTGCTCTGATTCAGAAAACCCAACCGCATGACCTCCGCAAATGGCGAACCCCGTAAACGTTGACTGCGACCGCCCATCGAGCGCGGCGGCCACTCGCCAAGTTTTTCCTGTGGTTTCTTGAATCGCCAAACCAAGCTGTGCTCGCCGAACTTCGATCGACGAATAATTGAACAACACCTGCGGGTGGCCAATCAACGCTTCCAGACATTTCCCCAACGCAACGTCACTCGGCCCCCAATACCCGTAACAGCGTCCCGCCACGCGAGTCACTTCCAAATCAGCGGGAGTCAATTGCAGCTTTGACTGGTGAGCGATCTTCTCCCATTTCAACGACCTTCCTTTGGTCCAAGCCCCACGTTTGCCGAGCGATTGCTCAATCGCCTCTAAGCGAAAACTGATCCGTCCAGCAGGTTGTGAAGTTTGCCAAGCATAGTTCACAATTTGATGCGTCGAGACTCGCCACGCCAAACGTGTCTTCGCAGATTCATCCTGAATTACGGCCACACCCTGACGACGTTCGCTTTCCTTCAAGAACAGATCGATCTGCCGTAAGGCAACCGTCCAATCCGGCTGCTCCTCACCGAGGATCGACGTCACGAGCGCCGACTTCGCACCAAGCGAGAACTCACGCTGCAGCCGGACAACCATCGCATAGGTGTGTTTGCAGTAGAATTCTTGACCTGAATAGGGACACGAACAAACCGCATCCAGCAAGCAATCTATGTCGCTGATCGCTTCGTTGTCGATCTTCACCGTGACGACATACGGTCGTGACTGGCTCCCTTGGCATTTGCACTCGATGCAACTTCGCCCACGATCAAACTGCATTTGGGCAATTCGCGAAACGTACGCCTTACCGCGTTGTTGATGCCCAAAATCATGAGCGTCAAGTAGTTCGCTGATTTCATTTTGCCAGCGCTGAATTGATTCCTGAAAACCAAGTTTGGGAGTCGCTCCAGCGGCGTGCGTCTTCGTGGTCATGGCCTCATGCCTTTGAGAATGTTGTGCTTCCGAAATTTCGACGCGGGAGGGTAACTCAACCCGTCGCCGATTTCAGTAATGCTGACCCACGAAAACTATCAGACCAGAGTTGCTGATCACGTTGGCTCATAAAGTCCGCTGATCGTTCCTGATTCCCAAAGGCAAATCAGGCTCTCCAGCGAAGGCACGTTTCACACCTTAGCGGTGAAATCGACTCTGTGTGAATAATCAACCACGAGCCTCCATCACTTGAAACCGCAACGCAGTCACATTGACGGCCACAGTCGCCAATCACCCTCGCGAGCTTCCGGGCCGTTCCGCTTGTCGTCGGTCACTTGGCCTTGATCGTCGAGACGATTACGAGCGACTGAATACACCAGCGGTTTGCCATCAACGACTCGATAGCGCAACGGCTGGCCATCGAAGCGGTCGAGTGGGACTTGCGGCAACAGGTCTGGGCAGAGCTGCTCCAGCCGCTCTGGCCATTCACCGTGACGATGGTGATAGACCGTCAGCGCGATCGCGACCAATGTTGCGTCGCGGTTCAGAGTCGCGAACTCAGCCGCTTGCCACGAGCGTTGCGGATTGGGTGTTTCCTCCATTGAGATCAGCGGCTGCATGATTCCCAAGAACGGTTGCAGTCGCAGACGTTGCCATTTGGAGCGATACCACTCATGCAACAATCGTTGTCCGGGCGATGGTTCATCAAGGGCTTGTTCCCACAACGGTTTCGCGGACTCGGACGCTTCGAGATCGAAGTACTGCTGCAGTGCTTGCTGCATCTCCGCGCGTGATGCGATGACGCCGGAATGAGCCGACCATTCCAGAATCGTATCCAGTCGACGGGGGTCTCTTGAGGGGTCCGTCTTTCCGAAGAGCCGCCGCTCGGCATCTCCCAACATGCGGAAATAGTCTTGCGTCAGCCGGCCGTCTCCGTCGCCATCGTCGGTGTAGAACCGTTGCAGCAAGTCCTCGCCGAATTCGCGATCCACTCTCAGCCGCAGCCGTCCGCCTCCCTGAAAGGCCGCGATCCGATGAGCCACCTGTCGCAGATCATCGTCCGTCAGCAACGTCGGATCTTTCGCGAGCACGTTGCGCAGCCAACTCCAGCTTTGACTCGCATAGAAGAATCCCGTGAGTTGAATGACGGCGCAGTCGGACGGAAGTTGCTCGGCCAGAGACAAATTCGCCGACCACGCTCGCAGCCAACGAGCTCGATCGTGTTTGCTGCGAGCCTCTTCGGCCTCAACCGCCAGCAAGAGCTGAAGCTCGCGCATTTCTTGGATGTGCGGGAGCAGAACGCCGACTAACAGACCTCTGGCACATTCTTGATGCCGGCTGAATCCCTGTGGGTCAAAACCTTTGGGGCCTTGAGACTCCAACCACTCTTGATTCGAGACGTCACGATACACAAATCCGAGCTGCCTTTTCTCCGTTCCTTGCAGCGTCAACGCCAGGGCCTGCTGGTTGGACTCCAGGTGCTCGCGCCAAAACGACCAGTGCTCCGAGCCAGCGCCGGCTTCCAACGATTTCGCCAGCACACCCCAATCCATCTGCGTCTGCGGAGAGTTGTCTGGAAGCTTCGCCTTGTGAAACTTCATAAACGCCGTTCGGTAAAACGGCCACGCCCGATCGTTTTCAGCAACCGCCTGAGTTCGTTGATCCCACTCTCCCACGAAGTCTCGTTTGACCGTGGGCTCGGCGGTCACGAATCGAATCAACAACCAGATCCAGCAGACGACGACGAACGCCATGAAGACGCCAGTGGCTTGCAGCATTCGCCGAGACGCTCGCCACGCCCACGGTCGCTGTCGCAACTTGGCTCGGCGAATTAGGCGCGCGACGGCCCGCGGTTCGCCGAATGTCGCCACGAGTTCCTCGCTTGCGCGGTCGGCCTGCACTCCGTCTTCAAAGTGTGCGATCAACTCGCGAGCCACATCAATCCGTTCGCGCCGCCACAGCCGAGTCCGCCGCACCACATCATCAATCAGTTGGCTGACCGGCGCTGGCAACGAGTGAGCCAAGCAGACTCGCGCATCCCCCAGCCGTTCGAGCGTCGGCAGCGGCAATGCGATACTCGTCGTACCCGCGAAGCCACGCACCAATTCCTCGGCGTATTCCCTCCGCTTCTTCTTGCCGACTCTCGCCACACTGACGATTCGCAACACTGCCGCTTGGATTGGCTCCGGTAATCCCGATTCTGCAACGATCGCATCGACTTGTTTCTGCGACTGTTGGAACTCGTCTTGCAACCATTGGCGAAAACTCCGACGCGCTGCCAACGCCCCCGTCAGTCGCCCACGAATCGCATCGTGCCACGGCGTCGAATTCATCAGCCGCCACCACTCGGACCAACTTCGCTGATCAGGATCTCGCGATTCACTCATGACGACGCCCCTCCCAAGTTTGGGCGAGATGATCTCTTGCCACGAGTTGTGGTGCTCGGCAAAATGCCCAAGTCAATGAAGGCATTCGCCAACGCTCGCCACTGCTCAATGCCATCCGACAGACGCCGCTTGCCATCAGCCGTCAGCGAGTAGTACTTCCGCTGACGCCCGGTATCTCCTTCTTCCCACGACGCCTTGATGTAACCCTGAGCCTCCAGGTTGTAGAGCATCGGATACAGCGTTGATTGCCCCATATCGAGGACACCCTCCGCATGTTCGGCCAACGCAGTGACCAACTCGTATCCGTACTTGGCCCCATCCTCCAGCAGCTTGAGCACAGCCACCGGCCCTGCCCCCCGCATCAACTCCCGCTCAATCCGCATGATTTATCTCCAAGCTCAGCCACACCAGATGCCTTGTGTGGCATAGTCTGCGTGCCGGAGTCCTGCGCGTCAAATGAAATCCTGAGACTTCTCGGTGGCATCGATCTCAAGCAGCCATCGGTCATGAACATGAAATGGAAGCAGCGCTGAACGGATTCGAGTCAACCTAACGAGGCAAGGAACAATGAACCCGTCGACCGGTTTTTCACACCAGTCAACACTCATGGCGAGCGATTTGAAAAAGGAGCCTAGGTGGGACCAGCGGCGCTTCGCCGCGCCGACCCACCATGAAATACAGCGATTGCAGATGGTGGGCCGGCGCTCGATGCGAGCTTGTCCCACCCTACAGACAATTTTCAAACAGGCTGGTAGCGGGCGTGGATAACGACCTGTTGTATGGGTCTAATGTGGCTGATTATCTGCTTGGCAATTCAATCGGGGTCAATCCTGGAACGACCTCTTGGGCGAGCCTCACCATGTGCGGGTGGCAGGTGAAGAACAATACTTGAGCTGACCGAGAAATGTCGGCCAATGCGGTCAGTGTTTGTCGGCTGCGGGCTTCATCGAAGTTGACAAGCACGTCGTCGATGACGATCGGAAGCGGTTGGTTTTTCTCGCAGTAGTGCAGGACGTAGGCGAGGCGAATGGCGAGATAAAGTTGCTCGCGGGTTCCGGTACTAAGTTGATCTGGAGTCCGTTCGACGCCATCAAAGCGGCGAATCAGCACATGCTGCTTGCTGCCGCTGGAGCGATCGAATTCGACGTACTTACCGCCGGTCATTTGGCTCAGCAGTCGTGAGACCGTCTTGATCATCACTGGTTGATTCTCTTTCTCGAAGCGACTGACCGCCGCGTTGAGCAGATGCCTCGCAAAGATCAACGGCATGTAACGATCGACCTCAGCGGCAAGTAGCGAGCGTTTGCGAGACAGTTCTTCGGTAAGACTCGCGACCTCACTCGAACCGTCGAGTTGAGCGAGTTCCTTCCGCGCGGCACCGACCGCTTCGCGAGCCGCACTGTATTGCGACTCATGCTCGAGAAGCTGTGCAGCAAGATCGCGTTGTTCCCCTTCGAGGATCACTCGTTCGCTGTGAGCGAGCGACGCTTCAAATTCTTCGCGATCATCCCCAGCACGAACATTGTCGATATCACGTTGAAGCTGATCAATCTCCGCATCAAGCCGGACGATCTTCTCGGTACGAGTAACGACTTCGAGAAACTCCGCTTCGGTCGCCGCACAGGCGAGAGCAAACAAGTCGGTGCGTTCGCCATCGAGTTTGTGGTGACGCTCGCTCAAAGACTTCGCTTGCTCACGCGCGGCAGACAGTTTTTGCGAAAGAGCATCGTGCCTCCGCTGAGCTTCGACCGCCTGCTCGACTTGCTCGGCCAACTTCTCGATCGCCAATTCGGGCGGGTCGCGCAGCAGGGCGACATCCAGCGACTCGCACAGCGAACGGACTCGCAGATTGAACTCGCCAATGCGCGATTGCATCGCGTCGATGCGTGCCTCTTCACCGGGAAGCGTCGCCAGCCGGACTCGCGTCGCACTCAGCTTGTCGATCACTTCGCGAGCGAGTTCTGCACTCCAACTGGCAGGCAGATTGAGGCGACTCAAAACCGCATGCCATTCCGCGTTCGCGCCTCCCTCACGTTCAGCGAGATTTTGTAGATCGGCGTCATACTTCGCAATCTGCTTGTCGAGTCTGCGAGCTTCTTTTTGCAAATCTATCGCTCGACGTTGCTGATCTTTCGCGTCATCGACGGATTGTTTTGCAAGTTGCAGCAACCGTAGCACAGACGGCTCTAAGGTCGAACCGCCGCTGGCGGCACGAAGGCTTTGCTCAAACAACGCGATCCGTTCGGCGAGTCGCGATTGTTCGACCAGCAATTCATCACGTTGAGCGATCGTCGCGCACGCCACTCCGTGATCTTTTAGCCACGCGAGCATCGCATCCGGCGCGAGCGGCTCGAAACCGCATGGCTTCCAAAGTGCGAACCACTCTGCCTGCAACTCGGCCTGCTGACGATCGAGGTCCGCAATCCGTAGTCGCTTTTGTTCGAGTCGCGCAGCGAGCGTCTTCAGTTGTCGGCGCAGACCTTCACGCTCGGCGACCTCTTTCGCGTTGTCATAGATTTGGTCTGCGATGTTGTCGGCGACACGCACCGCTTGCTCGTAGCCATCGGGGAGCGTGTCAATAATCTGACTTGGCGAGCCGGGCGGAATTAGTCCCCGGATGTTTGCGTTTGTCATCGCACCGACACTCGTGTTTGTCCGAGGGCGAACGTCTCCCGGCTCGCCAGAGCCTGAGAGCGCCGTGTCACCGTTCAACCAAGCGGCAACGCCAACATCGGCTTGCTCTCCAGCGATGTATTTCTGATGAACGAGGTTCCAACCGGCATCGCGTCGTTCGCGTGCGGCATCGCGTTCGTCGAGACTCGGCACGACTTGTCGCGACATCGCCGAGGCGAGTGTGTTGTCAATCTCGCGCTGCTTGACTTCATCTTCGGCGAGCGAACTCTGTTCGATGCGAAGTTGCTCGCGCACAGCGGCGAAACGTGTCCCGAATTCGGCGAGCGTTTCCTGACGCGGTACAGGCAATTCACCCAAAGTGGCTCGTCGATCTACGTTGAGAGTCGCGTCACGGAGCGGCGAGCCACACTCGTCGGTAATGAGCGGCGGTGTCAGCCTACGAATTTGCGTCGTGAGCTTGCGTTCGAGCTTGGCCAGATCGACGCCAATGCTTTCTGCTTGCTTGCGATTCGCAACGAAGTCCGCTTCGTCCGCCAACACAGCAACAATTGCCGTGACATCGTGTGGCGAACCAATCTCGGCAAGCTCATTCTGTGCGTGTTCGAAGTTCGCGGCATCGCTGTCTCGCTTGGCCGCAAACGTTGTCTGCAACTTGGTTCGCTCGCGACTTTCGTGACTGAGGCGATCAATCTCCGCCCGCGTGGACACATCGACGGAGAAGGCTTGCAAGTCCGCGTGCGTCCAACCGGGACGCAGCTCACTCAATTCGCGCTCGATCTGCAACCGCGAGGCCTCTCGCTTCCGTTGGATTTCGGGAAGATCGTGTTTCGCGTCAATGTATGACTGCCGTTGTTCGACGCAAGCTTTGATCTCCGTTCGATAAGAGACAGCGCCTGGATCGAGCTTCAACTCGACGAGACGGCGTTCGGCCTGTTCGATCTCGGAAATGCACTTGGCTTGTTCACCCGCCAGCGATTTCAAACTGGTACTCAGTGTTTGAAACTGCTGCCGCGCGTTAGCCGGAATCCGTAGCAAAGGCCGCTCACCTGTGATCACATTCGATGTGAAAACATCGTCCGAACCGTGGAGCATGCGAGCCGCCTGCTCTACTGAGTGCAAACCGCTCCCGATGCTGTCTCGCTCAGCACGTCGTTGCTGCAACTCCCACCACTTCGGCCATGCTCGGACACGCTTCTCGATCTTCGAGTGCTCTCGCCGCAGTTGCTCGACTTGCTGATGCAACGCCTCAGCACGCTCGGCCAATTTCGTGACGTTCGACTCCGCTTCGTGAAATTTATCAGGACGCAACGAACGCTCTTTGATCTTTTTTGTCAGGTCTTTGAGTTCCGCCACCAACACGTTGATCGCTGGCTTTGAGCCGCCCTTCTTGAAAAGCTCATCTGCCTGACGAGTCAACTCGGCGACGACCTTGTCCGGACTGTGGTTCCCGCCGAGACTGCCACCAAATAACGCCGACTGCACGCTGTCATGTTTGAGACTCAATTCCCCTTGGCTGAGTTGATCCAACCCGAACGCAAAGACCGATTCAAACAAACCACGATCCGCATGATCGAGCAGCCGCAACCAACCGGCATCATCAAGATCACTCGCATTCCCATCGAGTTTGATCGTGACCTTATCTTTGTTCCCTTTACGACGGCGCAGCTCAACCGATCGCCCGTCACGCAACGTAAGCGTCGCGACGCCCGCCATCTCTCCTTTGTCACCGAAGTCATACGGCGTGCGCGTCGGAAAATCGAAAAGCAGCCCGCGCAAGAATTCGAGCAACGTCGTCTTCCCTGCTTCGTTCGGCCCATAGATGACCTGCATCCCGTCGCCAGGGAAGACGAGATCGCACTCGTTAAAGTGCCCGAAGCGGTTGATGTGTAATTGCTGAATCTTCACGGAAAACCCCTGGAGCGATGCGGCTCGACGCAGCACTCAACCAATTGCAATGGCGACTTTCAAAGTCCCCAGAACGCTGTCACAAAATCTGGATGTTTGACGAGCATTTTCCCGCGTTCCACCGTCTTTATTCCAATTGATTGGAGGGCTGCGTCGAACCGCAGCACGCCAGGGTTTGTTCAAACCAAATGACTCAGCAACAGCGTTTCCGCGTCACGCAGCCATTCGACGTGTCGCGCCGAATCGTCGAGATCGAACTTGTCTTCACCGTCGCCATCTTGAGTCAGCTCGGCGGCCACTTTTGTCGCGAGGTCTTTCGTTTCTGGTAATGCGAGCAACGCCTGAGGATCAGCGGCCAGCGAACCGATGTCTCGCAGCAACTGGCCAATCAAGTCCTGTCGCTCACGCAGCGCGTCGAGATTAAGCGGCGATTGCGTGTGAAACTTGACCTTCTCAATCCACACATCAACTCCCAAATCCGGTGCGAGTGCTCGCAAGTTGGCGATGAGTTGCTGCCGCGACGCATCCTTCGCGAGTTGCTCATGCACGGCACAGCGCCCCGTGAATTCCAACCGCACTGCCGCGAGCCTTCCGGATGCTGTCGCCACGATTTGCAGCAACCGCTTTCGCGTCGCGCTGAGCAAAGCCTCTTCATCGTCATCAGATTGCAACGCGATCGTCTCTCGAAACCATCGCATGATCGCGGTCTCTCGAAACTCAACTTCGAGCACTCCCCTGCCCTGCTCTTCAACGGTGACCAGCAAACATCCTTTGCGTCCAACCTCGCGTGCATGACGTCCTTGCGTGTTTCCTGAATAGACAACGTGCGGCTGCTCATGCAGAACTTCAAACTCGTGAACGTGCCCCAATGCCCAATAGTCGTAACCCTTCGTCGCCAACTCCTCAACCGAACACGGAGCATAAGCCGCGTGACTTGAGTTGCCTCCGGCATTCGTGTGCAACAACCCTATGTTGAAGCAACCAGCAACCGGCTCGGGATAATTCGGCACCAGATTTTCGGTCACTTCACGCTTCGGGTAACTCATCCCATGCAGGGCGACCGGCAACGTCGGATGCCGCACTGTCTGCGGTCGCTTGTGATCAAAGAGCGTCACGTTCGCTGGCCAAGGAACATGACGAATCATCTCTTCACGCGAGTCGTGATTGCCCAGAATCAAATAGACCGGAATTTTCTCCTGATCGAGCTTCCGCAGTTGCTCCGCCACCGCAAGAGCCGCATTGAAATCCTTGACCTCGGTGTCAAACAAGTCCCCGGCGATCACCAGGAAATCCACACGCTCTTCCAAGCAGAGTTCCACAACGCGATCAAACGCCTGCCGAGTCGCAACCCGCAACCGCTCCACCGGCGCACCGGGATACGCTTCCAGACCTCGCAACGGACTGTCGAGATGGATATCAGCAGCATGAATAAAACGCATCGAACAGCAGCCTGTCTCTCAAGTTGATCGGGGATGAACAAGGTTGAGGATGGTACGAGTCGCATTGTCAGACTCGCAAGTCGCCCGTTTTGTCGTGCTATGACGAGTCATGACGCAACAATTTCAGCCAAGAACGAAAGGCTCCACCTGACGACAAATTGTTGAACACAATCTATGTTCTCGACTCCCAGAACTTCTGACTCAAACACTGAGGAGTCGCTTCATGTTTCTACTCGACGCGGTCACGAATGAAATGTCCTTGGCGACCCGGACGGGGTTAGCCCCCGGACAAAACGCCAAGCGTATCTGTCCTGGGTCTGACGCTACCCGGCTCACTAAATGTCGCGCCTTCATTTTTCTGATTGTTTGTTGTGCCTGCTTTTGCGCCGTTGACGAAAACGTGATCGCGGCCGATGCCTCAGTGAGACCGAACATTCTCTTCGTGCTGTGTGACGATCTCGGATACGGCGACGTCCGCTGCCTCAATCCGAACGGCAAGATCGCGACGCCGAACATGGATCGATTGGCTCGCGAGGGAATGATTTTCACAGACGCTCATACGAGTTCTTCGGTCTGCACGCCAACTCGGTATGGGTTGATGACCGGTCGCTACAACTGGCGATCGAGATTGCAGACCCATGTACTCGGCGGCCTCAGTCCGCGATTGGTTGAACAAGGTCGAATGACCGTGGCATCGATGCTCAAGGCTCGCGGCTACCACACGGCCTGCGTTGGTAAGTGGCATCTCGGTATGGACTGGGCACGCATTGACGGGAAGCCGATCACGGAACTCGGCATCGAACCGGTGAGTCAGAACCGCAACGTCGATTATTCACAGCCGATCAAAAACGGCCCGAACAGCGTCGGCTTCGACGAGTACTTCGGCATTAGCGCGTCGCTCGACATGGTCCCTTACACGTACATCGAGAATGACCGCGTCGTTGCGTTACCGACTGAGGATCGCGAGTTCGCCATGATGTTCGGTCGCAAGGGACGCAACACACGTCTCGGACCAGCCGCTCCCGGCTTCGATGCGACGAACGTCTTGCCCGACTTCACCAAGCGAGCGATCTCAGTCATCGAGCGTCAGGCTGCTGATGCCAAACAGGGGAAGCCGTTCTTTCTGTATCTGCCGTTCGCCTCGCCGCACACACCCGTATTGCCCACCGCCGAATGGCTCGGCAAGAGCGGCCTCAATCCGTATGCCGACTTCGTCATGCAACAAGATGCCTGCCTCGGCCAACTGCTAGAAACGCTCGATCGCAACGGCCTGACCGATAACACGCTGGTCGTCTTCACGAGTGACAACGGCTGCTCACCCGAAGCCAAGTATGACGAACTGCTCGCGAAGGGCCACAACCCCAGCCACATCTTCCGTGGCCACAAAGCCGACATCTATGAAGGAGGCCATCGCGTCCCGTTCCTCGTCCGCTGGCCCGGTCGAGTGCAGGCCGGAACGACGACCGACCAACTCATCTGCCTCACCGACTTCATGGCGACCGCTGCTGAAATCTTCAGCGACAAACTCCCCGCCAACGCCGCAGAAGACAGCATCAGTTTCTTGCCGACTCTGCTCGGCCAAGCCGATAAGACGTCGCGAATAGCCCTCGTCAGTCACTCGATCAACGGCTCATTCGCCATTCGTGACGGAGCCTGGAAACTCTGCCTCTGCCCCGGCTCCGGCGGTTGGAGCACACCTCGCCCCGGCCAAAAAGATGCCGAATTGCCGCCAGTCCAACTCTTCAATCTCCACGATGACATCGGCGAGAAAACCAACTTGCACGTCATGTACCCAGAAGTCGTCGAACGACTCACAACGCTTCTCAATAAATACGTCGCCGACGGCCGCAGTACTCCCGGTGTCCCACAGAAGAATGCGGTCTCCATACAGATTCACAAAGACCACTAACCTCAAACAAGCGATGCCCACCACCCCCACCGAGCTTGCCACATTGGTCTCTACCCAATTATCCGCATCTGAGAACTGGGAATGGTAGTTGGACGTCGCGGACGAGTTGTTTGAGGTCATTCAGATCATGCGTTTCGAGGTATTCGGTCATCGACAGCAGGACCCACAGACCGGCCAGCAG
>JAPLNX010000463.1 GCA_026400935.1 Planctomycetia bacterium
ACCTGACCACCGCCCATGCACTGGCCGTTCAATCCTCTCGCAGGTAAGACCATCAACCGGAGAGCCGGATGCGGGAAACCCGCCCGTCCGGTTCGGAGGGAGGGGCGACCGAAATCAATCGGTCGTTCCTACCCCTATCGAGATCACGACACTTCCACGATCGCTTTGATGACGCCGGTTTCTAGCTTTGTGTAGGACGGGAAGACGTCGATCAGGCCTTCGAGCGTGGTGTGGTGGGTGATCCACGGGCGAGTGTCGATGCGACCGGATTCAATCAGACTGATGATGCGACCGAAATCCTTGGGGAGTGAATTGCGGGACGCGAAGATGGTCATTTCACGACGATGGAACAGCGGGTCGGGGAAGCTGATGTCGTCGGTGACGATTCCGACGAAGACGATCTTTCCTGTGTGGCCAACGTAGTTGAAGGCGTTGCACATCGACTTCGGGCTGCCGGTGGCATCGAACACATGACCGGCGAGTGCTCCGTTTGTGATCTCTTGCAGCGTCTGCATTTCACTCCCGTCTCCAGTGAAGCGGATCGTGTGGGCGACACCCATTGTTTGTTTGCAGAAATCGAGCCGGCCTTGGTGCATGTCGAGCACCGTGACGGTCGCGCCAGTGAGCTGTGCGAACTGAATCACGGACAGACCAATCGGACCAGCACCAATGACGAGGACATGCTCGCCCGCTTGAGGGTTCGCTCGATCGACCGCATGGCAACCGATCCCCAGCGTTTCGACGAGGGCCAATTGCTCCAATGTCAGCTTCGCCGACGGATGCAACTTGCGCGCGGGGAGAATGAACTGCGGACGCATCCCACCGTCGGTGTGAACTCCCAGCACTTGCAGTTTCTCACAGCAATTACTGTTGCCTCGCTTGCAGGCGAAGCACTCGCCGCAATTCATGTACGGCTCGACCGAGCAACGGTCCCCCGCTTTGACGTTGCTCACGCCATCACCGACCGCGACCACCTCCACGCCCAACTCATGTCCCGGAATGCGCGGATAACTGTAGAACGGCATCTTGCCGAGATACCCGCTGATGTCCGTGCCACAAATGCCAACGCGATGAACTCGAATGAGCGCTTCACCGGGGCCAGGTTGATTCGGCTCTGGAATATCAATGTGACGGAAACTGCCAGGTTTTTCGAGCTGAATGGCTTTCATATATTTTCTTCGAAATTCAGAGTGCGGGGAATTGAAGTCGACTGAGCAAATCACGCAAGTTTCATGAAGTGCGGCATTAGGTCGCAGCCATGATCGAAACACAAGGACGACGACGCACCGACCGCTTCGTCATAGGTTGGCGATCCCGCTGCGACGATTCCGGCACCGCACATGGCGACGGGGACGAAGCCGTGGCTGTGAGTTTTCGTCCGCAAGAACGTCGGATGGTCGGGGCTGATCAAGATGCGGTAATCACCTTGCGAACGAAGATATTCGTGGACCGGACGGACGATGTCAGCGTCGATTCGTTCAAGTGCTTTGACCTTCTCATCCGCGTGCCCTTCGTGTGACGCTTCGTCCGTTGCTTCAACATGCACGACGATGAAGTCGATGTCGGGACGTTTCAACGCTTCGATGGCGTAACGGCCTTTCGCGGCATAGTCGGTGTCGAGATAACCGGTCGCTCCGGGAACTTCGATGACTTGCCAGCCAAGCAAGCGACCGATGCCACGCAGCAGATCGACGGCGGTGATCACCGCTCCGCGAACGCCGAATCGTTCAGCGAACGGGACGAACGCCGGTGCCTTTCCTTGGCCCCACAGCCACGTTTGTGTAGCCCCGTTCTCGCCTCGATTGCTGTTGGAAGTAACCTTGGCCAGAGTCTCGCGGCTGTTCGCCATTAACTCTCGTAGCAATTGCGATCCAGTCCCTGTCGGTAAGTGCGGGTCGATGACTTGGTCGGTGATATCGTGCGGCGGAGTCGTGTTTGTGTCTGAGCCAAACGGCGGTGGTTCGCCACGTCCGCGATAGATCAGCAGATTGCGGTAGCTCACGCCGGCAAAGTATTTCCAATGGGCGTCGCCACACGCGGAGTGTTGCAAAGCCTCGATCAACTCTTTGCCGACATCGTTTGGGATTTGGCCAGCGGTGAAACTCTTCATCCGATTGTCGGCCACCGTCACGAAGTTGCAGCGGACGGCCCAATCATCCAGGCCGAGCGAGATTCCCTGAGCGGCGGCTTCGAGGGGAGCGCGCCCTGTGTGATATTTCAATGGGTCGTACCCGAAGAGGCTCATCGTCCCGACATCGCTGCCGGACGGAAGCGAGACCGGAACATGATTGGCTCGACCGACGATCCCGCAGCGAGCAATCTCGTCCATATATGGAATATTCGCGGCCTGCAACGGAGTCTTTCCACCCAGCGAGGGCTGTGGTTCGTCGGCAACTCCGTCGGGAATGATCAACGCAAACTTCATGAAGTGGTCCTTGGTCGGTTGTCAGTGGCCCGTGGTCCGTTGGTGTGCATTGTCACGCCCCGCCGAGCTTGTCTCGGTGGAATCGGGCTTTTGCACTACGCGGCTTTTTTTGGGGAAGACCGGGGCAGAATTTGAGGTTTCCGATGCGTAGTGCGGATGCCCTAATCCACTGAGGCAAACTCAGTGGGGCGATAAATATTCTTCGCTCGGTGAAGAGTGATGGTTTAACCGCAACGCCAGCGGCGTGCGCGCCGCTGGCGTTGCGGTTAAACACCTCACTTCAGACCGCGCGAGGTATAACGTCTTCAAGTTCAATCGCGGCGGACTATCTCTTACCTCACAAAAACGGGCAAGCTCGTTCTGGCGTTTTCCGTCCGAATGACGCCCTTGTCAGATTTTGAATTTGACAGCCAAGAAATCGCTTATACAGTTTGCGTCCACTGACGCCTTGATCGGACCGGGCGTGGCGATGATTCGATGCTGCTCATGGAGGAAACACGATGACGCCTGAGATCTATTGCGAAGCCACCCCGGGATTACCATTTGCCACTCCTCAAGAGATGGCGGGAGGCTCGTTGCGAGAAATCGCCGAGACCGTTGAACGCTATGTGCGACTTCGGACCGGGGGCACGATTCGCAGCCTGCATGTCGAAGTTCAAGATGGCGAGGTCATTCTGACTGGCCGCACTTCAACTTACTACAACAAGCAACTGGCGACTCACGCGGCTCTGGATGCGGCGGATGAATTGTCACTAACGAACGACATTCAAGTTTGCTGAGGTTGTTGCCCCTTTGTGGCTCACGTGCGACTCGAAACGCACGCCGCGTGCGCCACATCGTCAATCAGATTCTACGCTCGGTCGTCATCGGGCTTCTTTTCTGGCGGCGAAGTTCTTTTCTTGAATTCAAACCGATGCTCTTCTCCCCGCAGCAAGCGACCGATGTTGGCTCGATGCCGAGCAATGATCAGGACAGGGGCAGCGAGGCTGAATGCGGCAAGACTCCACGTTTCTGAGCCAAACGGACGAGGCCAAAGTTGGATGATCTGCAACACGGCAAACGTGATCGCGCAGACGATCGAACCCAGTGAAACAATTCGAGTGATCGCAAACAGAACCACGAACACGCAAAACGTGATTCCGGTCGATTGCGGAGCCAACATTGCTACGACTCCCAACGCGGTCGCGACTCCTTTTCCCCCTTTGAAACCGAGCCAAATCGGGAACATGTGGCCGATGATCGCCATCATGCCGGCAGCCACTTGCCAGTGAGCACGCGACGGATCGTTTGGCGTCTGAAGCAACTTCGGTAGCAGCCAAACGGGACTGCCCCCCTTGAGTACATCGAGCAGGAAGCAGACCACGCCCCATTTGAGGCCGACAACGCGAGTCACATTCGTCGCACCAATGTTGCAACTTCCGTGGTCGCGAATGTCGATCCCCTTCACCGCTCGTGCGACGAACAAGCCGAACGGCAACGAGCCAGCGAAGTAGGCTCCGATCAAAATGAGCAGCGGCAGCATCGGCATTACTCGGTCGCGTCAGCGGTTTCGGTTTTCTTTGCGGACTTTTTCTTGGCCGCTTTCTTTTTGGTTGCGGCCTTCTTTTTGGCGGGCTTGAGCGCTGCTACGGTCGTCTTTTCAGTCGCCGCCTTCTTGCGACCGGCGGTGCGGCTTCGGCCTTTTTTCACCGGGCCTTTCGCCGCTTTTTCAGCGAGCCAGATCAACGCTTCGTCCAATTGCACATCTTCAATCGGCTTGTCCTTCGGCAGCGACGCAAACACGCTGCCGTGACGCACGTAAGGGCCGTAACGTCCTTCAAAGATGCCGATGACTTCCTCGTCGTCGGGATGTTTTCCGAGTTCGCGCAACGCTGTCGGAGCAACCTTCACTCGGGCTTGTTTGAGCAATTCAACCGCCGCATCGAGTTCGATCGTCAGGACGTCTGCCTCTTTCGGGATCGACTTGTAAACCTTGTCGTGCAGCACATACGGGCCAAAGCGACCGACGCCAGCGGTGACGGTTTTACTCGTTTCGGGATGAGCGCCCAACGTGCGTGGTAACGACAGCAGCTTGCAGGCGATTTCAAAACTCATCGCACTCGGATCAATCGTCTTCGGGACGCTGACACGCTTCGGCTTCGCTTCTCCTTCGACCACTTGTCCGACTTGCAGGTACGGACCAAACGGGCCGTTGAGGATGAAGATCGGCAGACCGGAATCGGGACAATTACCAATCGAGATCGGGCCTTGCTTCTTCAAGGCGATCAGCTTCTCGGCGAGTTCGTTCGTGATGTCGGCAGGAGCCATGTCCGCGGGAATCGACGCAGTGTCGGGTGGTTCTCCTTCGGTCAGGCTTTCCTTTTGAAGGAAGGGGCCAAAGCGACCGACTCGAATTTTGGAATCGAGTCCGGCGATCGTCAGCGTGCAGGCGACGCGCGGATCGATCAGCTCTTCGTGGCTAACAACTTGTTGATCGAGGCCCGCTTCGCCGTTGTAAAAACCTTGCAAGTACGGCAAGCGATCACCACTGCCGCTGGCGATGTCGTCAAGCTGTTGCTCCATTTTGGCGGTGAAGCCGATATCGACGAGATTCGGGAAGTGATCTTCGAGCAAGCGCGTGACCGCCATGCCGGTAAAGGTCGGCACAAGCTGGTTCCCCATTTTACGGACGTAACCACGATCTTGCACTGTGCTGATGATGCTCTGGTAGGTTGACGGACGCCCGATCCCGTCCGATTCGAGTCGTCCTATTAGCGTCGCTTCGGTGAATCGCGCGGGGGGCTTTGTGTCATGTCGTAGCGAATCGAGTTGTTGCAACGCCAAAGTTTCCCCTTCTGTCAGCGGCGGCAGCGCAGCTTCTTGGTCGTCGAGAGCCGCTTCGGGATCATCGACCCCTTCGACATACGCGCGGAAGAAGCCGGGGAACTCGACGTGCCGACCTGTCGCTCGGAACTCGGCATCGACAGCGGTGATCGACGCAGTGATGAATCGCAATCGCGCGTCGGCCATTTGCGTGGCCATCGTCCGCATCCAGATCATGGAATAGAGCCGAGCACTTTGTCCGGACAGTCCGAGTTCATCCGCCGTTTGCATCTCCTTGCCAGCGGGACGAATCGCCTCGTGGGCCTCTTGAGCACCTTTTGCTTTCGTCGTGAATTGACGCGGTGCCGGGCTGAGATAATCGGCTCCGTACTTTTCGCCGATGCGACGACGAGATGCCTCGATCGCCTCTCCGGAAAGGTTGACGCTATCGGTTCGCATGTAAGTGATGTAGCCGTCTTCGTACAACCGCTGTGCGATCTGCATCGTCTCCTTCGCAGAGAGGCTGAGTTTGCGGTTCGCCTCTTGCTGTAGCGTACTCGTCGTGAATGGCGGGGGAGGGCGGCGCATTTCGGTGCGTTCTTTAACGCTCGCCACCTGCCACAGTGACTTCGCGATCCGCTCTCGCAACGCTTCGACTTGAGGTTGATCCAGAAGTAGCACATCGACGTTCGGCTTCAGTTTGCCGGTGTTTTCATCGAAGTCCTTGCCGGTAGCGACTCGCTTACCAGCCACCGTCGCGAGATCGGCAGTGAACTTCGCGGACGAGTCCTTGGCGAGTTCAACCTTCAAGTCCCAATAGGTCGCACTGCGGAAGGCCATCCGTTCGAGTTCGCGCTGCACCATGACGCGAACGGCAACCGACTGCACTCGGCCAGCCGAAAGCTTTGGGGCGATTTTTTTCCACAGCAGTGGACTGAGGCGGTAGCCATACAAGCGATCGAGCACTCGGCGTGCTTCTTGCGCGGCGACGAGATTGGTGTCGAGTTCTCGTGTTGATTCGATTGCTGCTTGAATTGCCTCTTTGGTGATTTCAGAGAACACCATCCGCTTCACAGGCACCTTGGGCTTGAGCACTTCGGCCAAGTGCCAGCCGATGCTTTCCCCCTCGCGGTCCTCGTCGGTTGCGAGGATGAGTTCGTCGGCATCTTTCAAAAAGTCTTTCAGTTCGGCGACAACCTTTTTTTTCTCGGAGGGGATAATGTAGAGCGGCTGGAAGTCTTGTTCGACGTTTACGCCGAGCTTCGCCCACGCTTCTTTCTTCAACGCAGCGGGAACCTCAGCCGCGTTTCCAGGGAGATCGCGAATGTGCCCCATACTGGCAAGCACTTTGTAGTTCGGCCCCAGAAAGCCGCTGATCTTTTTGGCCTTCGCCGGCGATTCGACGATCACCAATGCCTTCAAACGCTTTCCTGCCACACTGTATTCCTTCGTTGGATTTCCACGTCTTGCGGTTCGATGAACCGCATTATTCTTCGATCAAAAAACGACATCCGATATGGCTCAGTAAGCCACGTCAGACGGCATCACATTCGGAGGCAGACCTTGTTGCTCAACCGCCCCCGGCTACAATCCGCCCCGCTTCGGCCGGGGCAAAGAGGGGAAATACGTACTCGCCCCTTTCTTCGGCTGTCAAGGATTGATGCCGAAACGTTTTTCAGGACGCCCCGATTTTTTGAGGTATAGCGCATGATTTCAATGAACTTTATCCGTCGCAATATGAAGCCGCTCATGGCAGCGATGACGCTCATGGCCATGATCACTTTTGTGTTCGATGATGCGATGCGAGCGGGAAGCAGTTACCTGATCCCGGCCATCTTCGGCATGCTCGCGGGAGGAGCCGCGTTCGTCTGGGGGACTCGTAGTGGAAAGCAGAATGAATATCTTGCTATGGGAGCCGTGGTTGGTGTTGTGTTCGGTTTGGTCGTCATCACTTTTGCGGCACGTGAACGTGGTGAAACTGCGATGGTTGCAGGATTGACTCCGCAACAAATTGCTCAATTGAAAAGCCGTCGCCAAGCGGCCAATCAAGTCGTCTCGGCGATCTATCAACAATCACACGAAGTTCCCGAAGACATGCTCAAGAAGAATCCATTTATGGCGCAGATTGCCACCATGGATGCTCAACAAGTTTTACAAAACCTCCAATTCACCTTTGGTCGTGAATTGGAAAAGGATGTGGTCTTCGGCGACCTGCTACGTCGTGAAGCCAAGCGATTGAAGATCTCGGTCAACGACGATGCCGTGACTGACTTCATTAAGATGATCGGTACCTATCAAGGCCGGTTTCTCCAAGGACGCAAGCTGACCAACGTTGACTTTCGCCAGATCCGTGAGCGACTGCATCTGTCGGATCATGCGATCTATGAATTACTGCGTGAGGAGCTTGAAGCACGCCTCGCCGCAGAAATGACCATTCCGCGAAATCCAGTCACACCACTGCAACGCTGGGAGGACTTCCGCAAGGTTAACGCGAAGCAGGAAATCGAAGTCGCCACAATTCCAGTGGAACCTTTCGTCAAAGGTGTTTCTGAGCCGAAGGACGACGAGTTGACGGCATTCTTCAAAGATCACGCAGAAAAATTTCCAGGCTTCAAGGGTGAGCCGGGCTTCCGTCAACCGCTGCGTGTCAAACTGGCGTATCTCGAAGCGGACTACGAAACCATCGAAGCGACCGTCAAGCCGCCGACTGATGATGAGGTCGCGAAATA